>NZ_JAVDUS010000020.1:0-186914 GCF_031456485.1 Bacillus sp. 3255 | reverse complement strand
GACGGAGACGATCCAGCGGATGGAAGGCGAGGAAGCGGAGGAGGAAGAGCTGCAGATGAAGCCTTCGACGGAGACGATCCAGCGGATGGAAGGCGAGGAAGCGGAGGAGGAAGAGCTGCAGATGAAGCCTTCGGACGGCGGAGCGTTTGAGGCGGAGTCCGGCATCGAATCGCAGATTAAAGCCAAGCAGGGCAGCGGCGGCAAAATGGATGCTCACATCCAGGCGAAAATGGAATCGGCTTTCGGGGCGGATTTCAGCAACGTCAATATTCATAACGACTCGGAGTCGTCGAAAATCAATGAATCCTTAGGAGCGGAAGCGTTCGCGACGGGTAATGATGTTTTTTTCCGCGAGGGACGTTATAACCCGGATTCCCGTGAGGGCCAAGAGCTGCTGGGGCATGAGCTCACCCATGTTATTCAACAAAGAGGCGGCAAATAAGCCGTAACGTATGAGCAGCAGGGTTGCGTATACGCCGCCTGTTGCTTTTTTGCATGCAGAACCACTAGCACTTAAAGGAGACACGTTTGATGGCACATATGAGCCAAAATCCATTGAAAAAATCAGCAGGCCGCTCACAACAGACGGCTAGTCCCTCCATCGCATCACAGACCGGCAATATGGTGTCGTCACAAGCGTCTCCGCTAGCAGGGAATTTCTTCATGCAGATGCAGCGGACTGCAGGCAACCGTGCGACGCAGGCATATACGAACCAGTTGATCCAAAGAAACACACCGTCTGCACAAGTTGTAGCCGCACCGGCAACTGCAGCGCCAGCGGCGGCCACGCAAGCGGCACCAGCAGCGGCTGCACAGTCAGCGCCAGCAGCGGCTACGCAGGCGGCGCCAGCAGCGGCAACGCAGTTAGCGCCAGCAGCAGCTACGCAGTCAGCGCCAGCAGCGGCTGTGCAGTCAGCGCCAGCTGCGGCTACGCAGGCGGCGCCAGCAGCGGCTGTGCAGTCAGCGCCAGCTGCGGCTACGCAGGCGGCGCCAGCGGCAGCGGCTGAAGCGCCGGGCTCGACAGTGGAAACAGCTTCCGAGGTTATTTCTGTTTTTAGCGACAGCTTCGGCAATAAGTCGGATGATTTGAAGGATGCCTATGATTCGACCAACGATGCCAGCCTGGCGCAGCAGTCGGCCTCCCATGGTGCGGTTGCATCGACAGCGGACTTGATTGGCGGTCCTTTTCAAATTTTAAGCGCGATTCGGGAAACCCTCTCTATTTCGGAGGATAGCGACCGGACAGGTCATAACAAGCGGTGGAACTACGCAGCCACAGGCTCATCTATGGTCGAAGCCTCGGGGAAAATGGTCAGCGGGTCAGCGGGACTTGTCGATAATGCCGCCAAATCTACGGGGCATGAGGACGGAGTTGGGGCATCTTCATCCGTTAGCGATTACACAGGAACGGTTGGAGAAGCGATCTCTGCTGTGAAAAGCACGATTATGGCGGTTAAAGCCATTTATGATATGTACAGCAAGCATTCCGAGGATGGCGGGCTGGATAACCCACAGAAGGCCAAGGGTGTTATCGAGATTGTAAGCAATGCGATCCAAGCGGCTCAATCCGGCCTCAAAGTAGCCAAAGGCATCATGGAAATCATGGAGACAAGCACGGCCAGCTTGACCACCGTTATTCCAGGAGTCAGTATCGCTGTCAGCGGTGTGAAAATCGCCATCAAAACCGTCGATGTCATCAAAGCCGGCCTGAACCGATCGGCCATGACGACGTTGAAACGCAGCTTCAAGGACAAGCATGCCGGCGCCTCGTACATCAAAGCTAAGCGATGGTTCCGCAATGCCGGGGTAGATAAAGAGAAGCTCAAACTGCATAAGCAAGCGCTCGAAACCAGAAAAGCGCAGGGCGATGCCCAGGCTGAGCAGGAACTTGAAGAAATCACACAGTACGAGCTTGCCAAGGAAATGAAGAACATCAACGTAAAACGCACGAACCGCGGTGGTCTGCAAATCGGTATCGAATTGACGAAAATAGCCGGAGATATTGCGACATTGACCGGTGTCGGGGCGCAAGTCGGCACGCCGCTCAAAATCGTAGCGGCAGGCGTCGGAGCCGCTATGCCTGTAGCCCGGTCTTTGAAGCAAGCCGGGCGCGATCGTGCCGCGAGGCCAGGCGCTTGGGGAATCACGAAGGCGGTCTTCAATGCGGATAAATCGACGGGTAAAAAGCTGGAGCGGCGAGGGAAAGATGCGGATCTCATTATGCATATGATTCGGACGCTTCCTGCCTTAACTCCTGCTGCTGCACCGGCAGCACCGGCACCGGCGGTACAAGCGCCGGCAACGCCAGCACCGGCAACAGCAACGCCAGCGCCAGCGACAGCGACGCCAGCGTCGGCAACAGCAGCGCCAGCATCAGCAACGGCAGCATCCCCAACAGCAGCGCCAGCAGCACCGGCAGGGCCGGATCCAGCTGTTCTTGCCCGATACCAGCAGGTTAGAGACTATGTCGAAGCAGCAGGTGTAAGTTTGCCGGCCCTTGAGAAATTTAAGGGCGATCCGGATAAACTAAGAAGCAGATTGATTGAAGCAATGGGACAAAGAGAGTAGGAGGGCGGTAACGAATGCTGCCAGATCATGTACATGCGCGCCATTTGGCGCAGTTAGGGCTTTTGAAGGAGATTTTGGACGAGACGGGTCTCGCCACTAATTTGTTGGAGAAATCAGACGCAATACCGCTTCACGTGCTGATGGCCGGCTTCCAGGAGGACAAGAAAGGACGGGAACGTTTCCTGCATTTCAGCTTCCTGCCGTTAAACGACGAAGAAATCGCAGCGATCCAAATGCTGCAAATTTACAGCACACTGCCATTCCATCTCCAAGATGACAAACGTGATGAGGTTGCGGCTGTTTTACTGGAGATCAATACAAGGCTGCCGCTCGGCCACTTCGGCATTAATGAGCAAAATGAGCTGCATTACCGTTATGTATATAGCATTTCGGCTGCACGCTCCTTTGAGAGTGATGAAGTATTGGAGATTCTGAGCTTGTTCGTCTACATGTGCGATATGTTCGCCGATCATGTGGAGTTGGTGGCCAGCGGTGAAGCCGGCAGCGAGCAAGTTGTTCAAGCATTGAGGGGCTAACAGGAAGGGCTGTCCAACATGTAGTGGAATCTACATGTCGGAAGCCCTTTTGTGTTTGGCTACAGCGAAAGGGAAATGGAGTACGCTATTTCCGCTATATCCCGCCTTCCCGCTGTTTAAGCGGAAATACAAGCGCTTATTTGCGGCAGGAACGGCACATTTTGGCCTCAACTAGCTCAATAGCGAATCCTATTTCCCATTCCTTAGGAAAAGTGCTCATAATCAGCTAAATAGCGGCCTGTAGTTCCTCATGAACCCGACCATAGGGCTAACAGGTGATTGGCTACTTCACTCTTTCCTGCAAAAGCTCCACAAGCTGCTTGCCGGGATCTCTCATTTGCCCGCCAGCACCAGTGCCAGCCCCAGGCCCGTTCCCGCCGTTTCTGCCGCCGGGGGCCTTACCGTCCGTCTTGCCTGCGTTTGTGCCAGTACCATTGCCGGCCTCAGTACCGCTTCCGGCGGAGCCGGTTGCACTTGGCGATGCGGACGGCCGCGTCGAAGGCTTTGCTTCGCGATTGCCATTGCCTGGCCCGTTCGCGCCATTCCCTCCGTTGCCTCCGCGATTGGCTATTCGGGTCGCCGCGTCTTCGACGAATTTCTTCTGCGCGTCCGTCAGCTTCTCGAGCAGTTTCGTCTTGTTCTCATCGCTGAGCTCCGATTTGCTCACGATATCCTGTGCAACGGGCAGCATAGCTGTCGCTTGCTCTTTCGTGATGGCGAGTCCGCTCTCTTTATCCATCATGACCAGCGTTTGGAAGGTAGAGAAGAGCTGACGCTGCGCCTGATTCATGGCAGGTCGGTCTGCATTATTTTGCTTGGTGGTGCCTGCTGCAGCTTGCGTACTTGCTTGAGGCTGGGAGGTGCTTGCAGCCACGGGTTGGGATGAGCTTTGGTTTCCGCAGCCGCTGAGCAGCACGGGGATCAGGACGCATAGTCCGGCGATCTGATTCATTTTCATATAGGTATGTAACACTCCTATCCTTTGATTTCATCCCCATTGTAAGCCGCAATTATGAAAATAAAGCGAAAGAAAGCTGAAACGCAGGTAAAAGTTAGCTGAAAAATTGCTGAGTAAAAGGCGCCACGTGTGCTGATGAACTTAAGATGGATTGGGACGAATAGGGAAGCTACTTTAAAAGGTGTGTTACTGACGAGCGGGGATGGGGATGCTGCTGAACTTATAGGAATCCCAGTTGAGGTCGGCCATGAGCTAATTAAACGTGGAGATATCCGGGGGAATTACGGTTATGGTTGCCTAATGGTCACCTTCGAGCCAACTTAGTGGGGACGATTTAAGTGGTGGAGAGGAGCCCGGCAAGTTCTGGATAGGGAAATTCACTGCACACCGTATAGCAGCAAGCGTAACAGGAATTTCTCCTGTTAAATCGGCTATTTGCTCCTGCTACCGGCATGATAACTGGAAAACCTCCCGTTAATTTCGCAGAAAGTGCCGGATTCGTGCCTCGAGCGCAATTTTTAGCGGGAGAAATTCCAGTTAAGGTCGGCTGCGAGCCAATTAGATGTGGAAATAGCTGGAGGAAATCCAGTTATGGCTGCCTTATGGTTACCATAGCGGGGCCTTATGAATGATCGCCTTATGGTCACCTACGACCCAATCGAGTGTAGCGTAGCTGGAGAATCTCCAATTCGCCCAGTGGGCGGCTGGAGTCATGCAGGTCTGGAATCGGCAGCTCCTAAAATTAAACTTGTTTAATACCGTTCATCGTTAGCTCAGGCATATCGCGTTTCAAGGCATATCTGCGGTTCAGCAAATAGCCGAAGAGCGAGGCCAGCGATTGCTGGAACAGCATCCCGAGGACGACGGGAATCGCTACCGGCGGCGGGAAATAAGCCACGGCAAGCACGGCGCCGGCACTAATGTTGCGCATACCGCTGTTAAATGTAAGCGCCACGACTACGTCCCGGTCCCATCTCATCAGCTTCGCGACCAACCATCCCAGCATGTACCCGAGGGAAGCCAACGCAAGCACAAAAGCGGCCAGCCCGAGCAACCCGGCGTTCAAATCGCGCAGATAAGGCGCAATGACCGAGCTGTTGATGGCGACGACGATGCCCATGCATATTTTGGAGAACGGACCTAGACGGCCGCTCCACTTCTCCTTAATGCCGCCTTGCGTCCATTGATTCAACAGCATGCCCAGCAAGGAGGGGACGACGATCATGAAGAACAGCCCTTTCATCATAGCGAGAGAATCCATCTGCACTTTGGTGCCGACGAGCGCGGATAAGGTGTAAGGGACGACAAAAGGCGATAGAACAGTATCCACAAGAATGATGGATAAGGTGAGCACAATATTACCGCGATAGATAGCTACCCACACGAAGCTCGTGATCCCGGTCGGAATAGCTGCGGCAAGGATGAGTCCCGTAATGGTCAGCGGTTCGTTACTGTACACGGCATGGCCAAGGCCTAGTGCGATCAACGGCATCCCCACATGCAGAACAATTAGTGTAAAGATCAACGGGAGGGGCTGTGTGACCACCTTAACGAATTCCCGGAAGCTGGAGCTAATGCTGCCCGAGAATGTCATGAAGGCGAAGAGCCAAGGGGATAAGTAAGTGAATCCCGACAAATGACTGCCCAACAGGACACCGATAAGAACGCTGATTGGCGTGATGAGGGGCATGATTTTTTCTAATTTCCGATTCAATTGTGGCAGCATCTGGGTGAACATCCTTCCTGAAGTAACACATGATAGAAGTCCGAGTTAAGCATTCTCCCCATTATAAAAGCAATTTGCAGGAGTGACTAGGATAAATGCGGTGGAAATTTTTTTATTTCCAAGCGCTGGATACCGTGTTATGATAAATGACAACTGAATACCAATGTATCCCTAGGGGCGCCGTAAGGCTGAGACAGAGCAATCTGAACCCTTTGAACCTGAACTGGGTCATACCAGCGGAGGAAAGTGGAAACCGGACTTTGACGCCACATCTGTGCATGTGATTTATGCGGCTACCTGCAACCACTTTTCTTTGGAAAAGTGGTTTTTTTGCGTCTTGTACGCCCATGAGGGATGCGGCTGCATGAAAAATTACATGGCAAGGAGGCGGATTTCACCATGTCCGGGCACGAATTGCACGTCATCTCCAACGACAGGCTGGCATGGAGCGAGCTGGCGGCAATTGCCACTAAGATTCATCCGTATGTCACGGCTATCCATATTCGAGAAAAAAAGAAGCCCATGGATGAAATTTTCATTGGTCTACAGTACTTGCTGGACCAAGGGGTGCCAGCGCAGCGGTTATGCGTTAACGGGTTTCCTTGGATGGCGGCGGCTGCCGGTCTCGGCGCGCTGCATATGCCGGAGAGCTCGCCGCCGTTCCCGGCGATTCGCGAAAGCTGCGGCGGCTGTTGGAAGCGAGCCGGCATATCCGTCCATAGCGCAGAGGAAGCGGTTAAACGGGAGCGCGAAGGTGCGGATTACGTGCTCTTCGGCCATATGTATGCGACGAATTCGAAGCCGGGCCTGCCGCCTAGAGGGCTTGAACAGCTGCGTGAGCTTGCCGCTCAAGTGACGATTCCCGTTATCGCAATCGGCGGCATCACGCCTGAGCGTACACGGGAGGTGTTGGATGCCGGAGCCTCCGGTATTGCGGTGATGAGCGGCATTTGGGAGGCGGCGGATCCCGTAGCTGCAGTAAATGCGTACCAACATGAATTGCAACGTGATGAAAATAGAGGTGAGCTGAATGCAGCATACAAGTAGCGTCATTATTGTCGGCGGCGGTGTTATCGGCGCTTCCATCGCCTATTATTTGGCGAAGCGCGGCCGGTCCGTCACGCTGCTGGAACGGGGCAGGCTCGGGACGGAGGCTTCGGCCGCCGCAGCCGGCATGCTCGGCGCGCAGTCCGAGATGGAGGATACGGGCCCTCTTTTCAGACTGGCCCGCTTGAGCAGGGCGATGTTCCCGCAGCTGAGCGAGGAACTGAGAAGCCTCACGGACATCGACATCGGCCTCGTCCGCGAAGGACTGCTGAACGTTGCGCTCAGCGACGTTCAGGAAGAGGAGCTGCGCGCCAGAGCGAAGCTTCAGCGCGCAGCAGGCCAAAGAGCGGAGTGGCTGAGCGCAGCGGCAGCCGCAGAGCTCGAACCCGCGCTGAGCAGATCGACGCGCGGAGCCCTGTACCTGCCGGATGACGGGCAGGTGGAGGCGCCGAAGCTGGCGGCGGCGTTCGCGCAGGCAGCGCGGGCACTCGGGGCGAAGCTGCGGGAGTTCGCCCAAGTGCAAGGGCTGCTGACGGAGCGGGGGCGTGTCGTCGGGGTTATGACAAGCGAGGGCCCGCTGCACAGTGAGCAAGTCGTCGTGGCAGCAGGAACATGGAGCGGTCACCTGCTTGCTGGCATCGGGGTCGATCTGCCGGTATATCCCGTGAAAGGGGAATGCTTCTCGGTGCTGGCCGGGAAGCGGGAACTGCACAAGACCCTGTTCACGACGGGCTGTTATATCGTGCCCAAAGCCGGAGGGCGCTTGCTGGTCGGCGCGACCGTGGTGCCGAACAGCTACGACCGCAAGGTGTCGCTGGCCGGGCTCGCCGATCTCATGGAGCGAGCCCGGGGGCTGATGCCGGCGATCTCCGCTGCGGAGTGGGAGACGGCTTGGTCCGGTCTGCGGCCCCAGACCCCCGACGGACTGCCGTACATCGGCCGAGTGCCGCAGTACGAAGGGCTGTATGCGGGTTGCGGCCATTACCGCAACGGTATTTTGCTCAGCCCGGCTACCGGGCAAGCGATGGCGCAGCTGATGAGCGGCGAAGCGGATGCTGCGGTTGGGACCGAGGCTAACGCAGAGGATGCAGCCTTACAGGCGGATCTGAAGGCGTTCAGCCCGGAGCGGGCCGGCGGCCGATTACAAGGAAAGGAGCTGCAAAGCCTTGAAACTGCACATTAACGGTCAACATGTGGAGGTTCCCGATGCGATCCGAACGGTCGAGGAGCTGCTTGCCCATTTTGAGCTGCAGGACAAAATGCTGGTTGTGGAGCATAACCGGAACATTTTAGAAAAAGTAGATCACAGGAAAGCGGAGCTTTCCGAAGGCCATCAAATCGAAATCGTCCATTTTGTCGGAGGGGGATAATTAACCATGTTAAAAATCGGTCCATATGAATTTCGTTCAAGACTTTTGCTAGGTACGGGCAAATTCCCGGATTTCCATATACAGAAGCAGGCGGTTGATGTGAGCGAGTCGCAGATTCTGACGTTTGCGGTGCGGCGGATGAATATTTTTGAGGCGAGTCAGCCGAATTTCCTATCCATGCTGGATGTGTCGAATTTCACACTGCTGCCGAACACAGCCGGGGCCAAAACGGCGGAGGAAGCGGTGCGCATCGCGAAGCTCGCCAAAGCTTCCGGTCTCTGCGACATGATTAAAGTCGAGGTCATCGGTGATGAAATGACGCTGCTGCCGGATCCGGTCGAAACGTTAAAAGCTTCCGAAATGCTGCTGGAGGAAGGCTTCATCGTTCTGCCGTATACGTCGGATGACGTGCTGCTTGCGAAGCGCCTGCAGGCGCTCGGGGTGCATGCCATCATGCCCGGTGCATCGCCGATCGGCACAGGTCAAGGGATTATTAATCCCCTTAACCTTAGCTTCATTATCGAGCAGGCGACAGTGCCCGTCATCGTCGATGCCGGCATCGGCGCGCCGTCGGACGCTGCGCTCGCGATGGAGATGGGAGCGGACGGCGTGCTGCTGAATACGGCGGTCTCCGGCGCGAAGGATCCGGTCAAAATGGCGTATGCCATGAAGCTTGCCATTGAGGCTGGCCGTGCGGGCTTCGAAGCGGGGCGCATTCCGAAGAAGCGGTATGCTTCGGCGAGCTCGCCGATGGAGGGTTTGAGCCGCGTTTAATGGGATTCCGAGCGGGGGCGGACACTGGTTTGGGATTGAGCGTGTGGGAGAGTTGGAAGAGCGGAGCGGAGAACCGGAGAACCGGAGAATCGGAGAACCGGAGAATCGGAGGGGCCGGGAAGTCGGGAAGCCGGGAAGCCGGGAATGCGAAAGAGCTGGCTCTATTCCCGGAACTGTAACGGACACCAGAGCCTTTATTTGGGGGAAAATGACCTGGGATTGGAGCTAACGGACACCAGTGCCGTTAATTGGCGGATTCATAGCTGAATCACGCGTGGAATGAGTGAATAGGGGCTCTGTGGTCCGTTAGAATCTCAAAACGCAGCAAAATCGCGAAATAAGGTCTGCTGAGTCCGTTAGACTGAGGTTGGACCGAGGTAAGACAAGAACAAGGCTAGATTAGGGCTAGATTAGATCTAGATTAGATCTAGATTAGAGCTAGACCAGATCTAGACCAGATCTAGACCAAAGTTAGACCAGATCTAGACCAAAGCTAGCCCAAAGCTAGCCCAGATCTAGACCAAAGCTGGACCAGATCTAGACCAGATCTAGACCAGATCTAGACCAGATCTGGACCTAAAGCTAGAACTTACTGAACTTTGACGGGGACCTGTACATGACAGTCGAAAGGGGGATTGCGAAATGTCCATATCAAAAGCGCTGACGATCGCAGGGTCGGACAGCGGCGGGGGAGCCGGGATTCAAGCGGATTTGAAGACGTTTCAGGAGCTTGGCGTCTACGGAATGTCGGTCATCACCGCAGTGACTGCCCAGAACACGCTGGGCGTACAGGGCGTGTACCCGATGAGCGTGGAAGCGGTGGAGAGGCAGCTTGCCTCGATCGGCGCGGACTTGCGTCCGGACGCTCTCAAGACAGGGATGCTGTTCTCCTCCGAAATCATCCGGGTTGTCGCCGCAGCGATTACCGGATATAAGTGGGGGCGGGTCGTGGTCGACCCGGTGATGATTGCCAAAGGCGGGGCCTCCTTGCTTCAGCAAGAGGCGGTGGAGGCGATGATCGAACATTTGCTGCCGCTCGCCGACGTGATCACGCCGAACATCCCTGAAGCGGAGGCGCTCAGCGGGATACGCATTACGGACGACGGAACGCGTCGGCAGGCGGCGAAGCGCATCTATGCATACGGCTGCAAGCACGTCATGATCAAAGGCGGCCACGCAGCGGATCCGGAGCATGCGACCGATTTGTTGTACGACGGGAAATCGTTCACGGAGTTTTCTTCCCGTCGTCTGGATACGGTGCATACGCACGGAACGGGCTGCACGTTCGCGGCAGCCGTCACATCCGGGCTGGCGCAGGGGTTAGCCGCTCAGGATGCGCTGCGCATTGCCAAGCATTTCATCCATTCGGCGATTGCGGAGCCGCTGAACATCGGCAGCGGTCACGGCCCGACGAATCATTGGGCTTATCAGCGCAGCAGAAGACAGGGCTCGGCAGGCTCGTCGGACGCCATTGTTGTAAGCAGCGGCGCTTACACGGGAGGGACGCGATGAACAGCGAGCAACTGCGCAAGGCGCTGCAATTGTATTTGGTGATGGGCAGCCCCAATTGCAACGGGGCAGACCCCTACACCGTGCTGGAGGAAGCGATTGCCGGAGGCATCACGATGTTTCAGTTCCGCGAGAAAGGCGCCGGCGCCCTGCAAGGGCGAGCGCTGCTCGAGCTGGGCGCGAGGCTGCGCGGCTTATGCGCGCAGCACGGGATCCCTTTCATCGTGAACGACGATGAAAGGCTGGCTCTAGAGCTGGAGGCCGACGGCATTCACGTCGGCCAAGAGGATGCTCCAGCCGCCGCTCTGCGGCAGCGGCTGAAGCATTGGATCGTGGGCGTGTCGGCTCACGATCCGGCAGAGGCGCAGTCGGCGCTGGCCGCAGGCGCCGACTATCTGGGCGTAGGCCCCCAATACGCCACGCGCACGAAGCTCGATGCGCGTGATGTCCGGGGGCCCGCCATGATAGCCCGGATACGCGAGAGCGGTATCCGGCTGCCTTTGGTCGGCATCGGGGGCATCGATGCCGCGAACGCCGCGCCCGTCATCCGCGCAGGGGCGGACGGGGTCGCGGTAGTGAGTGCGATCGCCGGCGCAAGATCGCCCCGCGAAGCGGCGGCGGAGTTGGCGCGCACGCTGATTTCATTAAGCTAGTACGGCTATCACCGATCGCTGTTCGGCGCACGATGCGCTACAGCTCCCAAGCAAGACGGCACGCCCTAGAGGGTTAGTGGCAGATGCACTTGGGAACGCATTTCAAACACACGAAGGAGGTAATCATGTGACAACAAGCAATTCCGCCAGTCCAGTGAAAGACGTTCAGGTTTCAACGTTTCCAGGCAGTAAAAAGGTGTACGTACAAGGATCCAGACCGGATATTCAAGTGCCGGTAAGAGAGATAACGCTAGGGACTTCTACGAATATTCAGGGGGAAGAAGTGGCGAACGAACCCGTGCATGTGTACGATACGAGCGGGATTTACACCGATACGGAGCGGCAGACGAACATCCGCCAGGGTCTTCCGCCTAATCGCTTGACCTGGATCGAGGAGCGCGGCGATGTGGAAGCTTACGAAGGGCGCGAGGTGAAGCCGGAGGATAACGGCCTTTCATCCCCGGATGCGCGAGGGGCGGCGGAGGTGTTCCCCGGTTTGCAGCGGAAGCCGCTGCGGGCCAAACCAGGCTGCAATGTCACGCAAATGCATTACGCCCGCCGAGGCATCGTTACGCCGGAGATGGAGTATATTGCGATCCGGGAGAATCTCGACGCAGAGTTCGTGCGTAAGGAAGTTGCTCAGGGGCGTGCGATCATTCCTTCCAACATCAACCATCCGGAAAGCGAGCCGATGATCATCGGGCGCAACTTCCTGGTGAAAATCAACGCCAACATCGGGAATTCCGCCGTCGCTTCTTCGATTGAAGAAGAGGTTGAGAAAATGACATGGGCAACCCGCTGGGGCGCAGACACGATCATGGATCTATCGACCGGCAAAAACATACATACGACACGCGAATGGATCATTCGCAACTCGCCCGTTCCGGTGGGCACCGTGCCGCTGTACCAAGCGCTTGAGAAAGTGAACGGCAAAGCCGAAGACCTCACATGGGAAGTGTACCGCGATACATTGATCGAGCAGGCGGAGCAAGGGGTCAGCTATTTCACCATTCATGCCGGCGTACTGCTGCGCTATATTCCGATGACCGCTAAGCGGGTCACGGGTATCGTTTCCCGGGGCGGCTCGATCATGGCAGCCTGGTGCTTGGCTCACCACAAGGAGAACTTCCTGTACACCCATTTCGAAGATATTTGCGAAATTATGAAAGCTTACGACGTCGCCTTCTCCCTCGGAGACGGTTTGCGCCCCGGGTCGATCGCCGACGCGAACGACGAGGCGCAGTTCGCCGAGCTGGAGACGCTCGGTGAACTGACCAAAATCGCTTGGAAGCACGACGTCCAAGTGATGATCGAAGGACCGGGACACGTGCCGATGCACCTGATTAAGGAAAACATGGACCGTCAGCTGGAAGTGTGCGATGAAGCGCCGTTCTACACGCTGGGACCGCTGACGACGGATATAGCGCCGGGTTACGACCATATCACCTCCGCCATCGGGGCGGCGATGATCGGCTGGTTCGGTACGGCGATGCTGTGCTACGTGACCCCGAAGGAGCATCTCGGCCTCCCGAACAAGGAGGACGTCCGCGTAGGGGTCGTCACCTACAAGATCGCCGCGCATGCCGCCGATCTGGCCAAAGGGCATCCGGGCGCGCAAATCCGCGATAATGCGCTGTCGAAGGCGCGCTTTGAGTTCCGCTGGCGCGACCAGTTCAATCTGTCTCTCGATCCGGAGCGGGCGATGGAGTATCATGATGAGACGCTGCCGGCCGAGGGCGCCAAAACTGCGCACTTCTGCTCCATGTGCGGACCGAAGTTCTGCTCCATGCGGATCACGCAGGATATCCGGCAGTACGCGCATGCGAACGGTCTGGATGAAGAAGTTGCGGTGAGCAGTGGGATGGAGGAGAAGTCCCAGCAGTTCCGCGAGGCGGGGAGTAAACTTTATAGTTAAAAATTACGGGACGTTTTCCACCTTTCTTGGTGACAGAAACGTCCCTTTTTGCTACCATATAGAGTAAAGCTTAACTTCGGTAATTCGTTAACGCGTTGAAACATTTAAGCGGGGAGGATGTCTATGAGCCTTGCAGAAACCGCAATTGACATGATTTCTTTTTCGCATTATGATACGGTTAAAAAGATTTGACCGTCGTTTAATTAATCTCGTTAAGAGATTAGAGTTGACCATCGCGCTTGATTTTACGGCTGTAATGGTACATTAGAGGGAGGTCGAGTCCAAGATGAAGCTGCAACCGGTTTATATCATTGAAGAGCTTGAACAACTAAAAACGATAAGTGATCCACTTCGCGCCAAGGTGCTGCTTTATCTGATCGAGAAAGCGTATACCGGCCAACAATTGGCTAAACTGTTAGGAATGGCGCGCGCCAAAGTTCATTATCATTTGAATGAGCTGGAAAAGCATGGCTTAATTTCGGTCGTACGTACGGAACTCAAAAACGGTATCGTGCAAAAATTTTACCGCGCCGTCGCGCGTGGCTTTGTGCCTAGCGAAGCGCTGCTCCCCTATGTTTCCGAAGTAGAGAACTACTACCGCGAGACGACGCTCAACGTGCTTGCCCGCGCAAGGCTTCGGGCGATCGCCGCACCGGAGGAGGCTTTCCAGATTCCTTCCTCGGACCGTGCGCAATGGCACCGGATGTCGACCCAGTTGGAAGTGAAGATGAGCAAGGAGAAGTTCGCGGAATGGCTGACGAAGTTCAGGGCATTAATTTTTGAATTGGACGGTCAGCAGGAGGAGAACGGTGAATGGTTCTATTTGACCACGGTTGGGTTTCAAATCAACGAACCATCATTTGCGGTGGATGAAGAAGAGGAGAGATAAGGATGCTAGACCCAAGACTAACCAAATTGGCTGATGTGCTCGTGAATTATTCCGTTAAAGCGAAGCCGGGGGAAAATATTTTGATCGAAGCTTACGGCATCGATAACGCTCTGGTGAAGGAACTGGTGAAAAAAGTTCATGCCGCAGGCGCGCATCCTTTCGTCAACCTGCGCGATCATGCGGTGATCCGCCAGCTCGTGATGGAAGGAACGGAGGCCCAAATGCAGACTTGGGCGGAAATCGACGCTTTCCAAATGAAGCAAATGCAAGGCTACATAGGTGTGCGCGGCGGAGCTAACATTTACGAGCTGTCGGACATTCCGGCGGACCGGATGAAGCTCTATAATTCAATTTATTATCAACAAGTGCATTTTGATGTTCGTATAAAAGATACAAGATGGGTCGTTCTGCGTTACCCGACTTCTTCGATGGCACAGCTCGCCAGCATGAGCACGGATGCTTTCGAGGAGTTCTACTTCAACGTATGTACGATGGACTACGGCAAAATGTCCAAAGCGATGGACGCTTTGAAAGAACTGATGGATCGCACGGACAAAGTGCGTTTGGTCGGTCCCGGAACGGATCTTACGTTCTCGATCAAAGGCATCGGCGGCGTCAAATGCGACGGCGAGCTGAACATTCCGGACGGCGAGGTATACTCGGCACCGGTGCGCGATTCGGTGAACGGGGTTATTTCCTTTAATACGCCGACGCCGCATGACGGCTTTATTTTCGAAAATATCGTCTTGGAATTTGAAAACGGCAAAATCATTAAAGCGACGGCCAACGATACGGATCGTATTAATGAGATTTTCGATATGGATGAAGGCGCGCGTTATGTCGGGGAATTCGCCATCGGCGTGAACCCGTACATTCAGCATCCGATGAAAGATACGCTGTTCGATGAGAAAATCGATGGCAGCTTCCATTTCACGCCAGGCAACTGTTATGACGATGCTTACAATGGCAATAAGTCTTCGCTGCACTGGGATATCGTGAACATCCAGCGTCCGGAATACGGCGGCGGGGAGATCTGGTTTGACGATGTGTTGATTCGGAAGGACGGACTTTTCGTGCTGCCGGAGCTGCTTCAGTTGAACCCGGAGAATTTGAAGTAATCCGCTAGTTAGGCTAGGGCTGAGGCTCCTATGAACCTGCTTTTTGCAGGGGAATGGGGGCCTTTTTTGCATGTGCGCTTGGTGACTGGTGCGCTGTGGAGGAGCAGATGCTGGTCAAGTTGGAGCAGGTTAGAGCAGATCCTGTACTAGCGGGAGCGAACCTGGCAGGAAAGAGCAGAACGTGTCCGAGCGTGAAGCGGACCTGGCATGAAAGAGCGGATCCTGACCCAGCAGAAGCAGCCCCGCCTAAAGGCATACGTAACTGGAATTTCTCCTGTTATTTCAGCGAAATGACGTTCCCGCAGACGCGACAACTGGAAAATCTCCTGTTAATTCGGCCAAAAGTGACCAAACTGGCGCCTTGTTCGATTTTTTAACTGGAGAAATTCCTGTTATTACGTCTCAAGAGCCAGTTGAGAGCTGGAATAACGGGAGTTTTTCCATTTATTGCGCCTTCATGGACACCGAGTTCGGCAAGCAGGTCCGGCTCCGACCGGTCATGATCTAATCCCTCATAAAAAAATGCCCGCAGCCATAAATGGCCGGGGCAGCACAACCTATTGTCAGACCCGCCGCTGCTGCGCTTGGTATTGGCGCGGAGGGAGGCCGACGGCTTTCTTGAACGTGCGGATGAAGTTGGAGTAGTCGTTGAAGCCGGCAAGCTGGCATGTATCGGTGACCGTCGAGCCTTCCCGGAGCAATTGCTTCGCTTTATTAATGCGTTTAAATAAAATATGCTCGTGAATGGTGCTTCCCGTATGTTTTTTGAATAATCGGCAAAGATAGGAGCGATTCATGAATACGACATGCTCCAGCACTTCCAGCGACAAGTCCCCGTCTAAATTTTCGTCGATATACGTGAAGAGGGCGGAAAGTTTGTCGGGAATAATCGTCTGCTCCTCTTGTTTGCCCTGATTAAGGAAAATCCGGTTGATAAATACAAGCAGCTCGATGAACGCGGCCACGAAGAGGATATCGGAGCCGGGCAGCGCCTGAGGCCGGGTATATTGCTCCATGCGCTCGTAAATTTTCATAATGTCGTCGATCTGCTGCGGATTCAGCCGCATCCGGTTCTGCTCGCCGAACTTGCGGTTATTGAAGCAGTGCAGCAGGTCGAACTGCGAAGAGTTCAAACGGTCGAGCAGCGCTGGCGTAAAGTGGATGACGCAATTCTCGTAGCGCTGTTTCTTGGATTGAAAGTTAGGCCGGTGCAGCTCATTGCTATGCATGATCAGGAGGTCGCCATACTGCAGGTGGTAGACCTGCTTTTCGATGAAATAGTGGACATCCCCGGTCAGGAAAAAATAAATTTCATACTGATCGTGGTGCTGATGAAAGTCCATCGGATGAGGCTCGTTCGTCACGGTATGCCGGAAATTGATCATGCGATGCAGATTGTGATATAGATCTTGCATGAGAGGTTCTCCTCTATTAACTCAGTCAATATTAGCAAACTTTCGCCCAATTAATGCAATGAATACGTTTTTATTATACTGCAAAATAAAGAAGAGATAAACAAACAAGCTGTTTGAAGCGAAATTGTGAGAATGATGATCAATACTCTAAGGAGGATTCAATATGAAGTTGTCTATTTTTACCGTATCTACACCGGATTTGACACCTGAGGAGCTGGCCAAAGCCGCTGTGGCAGCCGGGATTGAAGGAATCGAGTGGCGTTTCAAGGACGTTCCTGCGGAATTGAAAGGCGAGAAGCCTTCTTTCTGGAGAAACAATCTGTGCTCCATCGATCCAAGCGCTTCCGACGAGGAGCTGGAGCATTTTAAACAGATCGCCCTCAGCAATAACCTGGTGAACTTGAGCGTGACACCTTATTTGAACAACTGTAATGTCGAAGAGACGGAAGTAGCGTTCAAAGCGGCGAAAAAAGTAGGAGCTTCTTTCATCCGCTGCGGTGTGCCTAACTACGATAAAAGCGTGAATTATAACGATTTGTTTGCTAAGGCTACGGACTATCTGCACCACGTGCAGGAGTTTTCCCAGCAATATGGCATCAAAGCTTTGGCCGAAATCCACCATAATACGATTACACCTAGCGCAGGGCTTGTCCACCGTCTGGTGTCCCAATTCAACCCGGATCATATCGGGGTTCTGCACGATGCAGGCAACATGGTTCACGAAGGCTTCGAGAACTACCGGATGGGCCTTGAGCTGTTAGGGCCGTACCTGGCACATGTGCATGTGAAGAATGCGCAATGGGTACCGACAGGTGAAACGCAGGACGGCATTAAGCTGTGGAAAAGCGAGTGGTCCCCGATCGATGAAGGTATGGTGAACTGGAAGCAGCTGCTGGCTGATTTGAAAGCGGTCGGCTACGACGGCTATATCGGTATCGAGGATTTCAGCAACCAATACGGATCGCAAGAGATGCTGACCAACTTCGCTACGAAGGTAAGACAGTGGTTGGCGTAGGAAGCAAACGGGGTTCATGACGAAGCCTCGCTGAGCCACACCCTCGGGTGGGACTAAGCGAGGCTTCGTGCTGCGTAGTGAGCTGGGTGTTCGGCCATCTTGACAGGGGGCAAATCCACGTGTGACAATAAGAGCAGGTATACTTAATATTTACAAAAAAACGAAAAAAGCGAGTGAGCGCGATGAGGGATCGGCGGAAGCAGGATACCGGACAATCGCATAGAACCCTCTTTTTTAAAAAGGGACCGTATGGAAGAGAACATCTTCCGTACGGTCCCTTTCTTTTGTTAAAGCGAGAAAGGAGTCTGATCGGACATGGCGATGGTATATAAGGAAAAGCAGCAGCAGGATGACGGGGGCGGCATGAATCCTGTCTGTTTGGATGGCGAGCGGCTGACGGCGGATCAGGTAGCCGCGGTTGCTTGGGAAGGCGCGCCGGTGGTGCTGGCGGAAGATGCGGTGAGACGTGTGGCGCAATGCCGCCAGGTGGTGGAGGAGCTGGTTGCGTCAGGTCAGGTGGTGTACGGCGTCACGACGGGCTTCGGCAAGTTCAGCGACGTGCACATATCCCCGCTGGACGCCTTACGGCTGCAGCTGAACTTGATTCGCAGCCATGCGTGCGCGGTGGGCAGGCCGCTGCCGGAACCGGCCGTGCGGGCATTGATGCTGCTGCGGGCGAATGCGCTGGCCAAAGGGTACTCCGGCATTCGCCCGGAAACGCTGCAGCTGCTCGTTGACTGCATCAACAGCGGCGTGCATCCGGTCGTGCCGGAGCAGGGTTCGCTGGGCGCAAGCGGGGACTTGGCGCCGCTGTCCCATCTGGCTCTCGTGCTGATGGGCGAGGGCGAGGCCTTCTACCATGGGCAGCGTCTGCCGGGCGCTCTTGCGCTTGTCCAAGCAGGGCTGAAGCCGATTACCCTGCAGGCGAAAGAAGGGCTGGCCTTAATCAACGGCACGCAGATTATGACCTCCATCGGCACGCTGGCGTTGGTCCGGGCGGAACGCCTCGCCCGGATGGCCGATGTGATCGCGGCGATGACGGTAGAGTGCTTGCGCGGCATCCCGGATGCATACGCAGACGAAGTGCAGCGCGTGCGCCCTTATCCGGAGCAGATCGGGGTCGCGCGCAATCTGCGCACGCTGCTGCAGGGCAGCAAGCTGACGACGCGGCAGGGCGAGCTCCGCGTGCAGGATGCGTACTCCTTGCGCTGCCTGCCGCAGGTACACGGCGCGACGCGCCAAGTTCTTGGGTATGCAGGCGATAAAATCGCCATAGAGATTAATGCAGCGACAGATAATCCGCTATTATTCGCCGAACAGGGGCTCGTGATTTCCGGGGGGAATTTCCACGGGCAGCCGATCGCTTTCGCCATGGATTTCCTGAAAATCGGCATGAGTGAGCTGGCCAATATTTCGGAGCGGCGCACGGAACGGCTCGTGAATCCTGCACTGTCCGGCGGCTTGCCGGCATTTCTGAGCCATGATCCCGGCATCGGCTCGGGCATGATGATTACGCAATATGTCAGCGCCTCGCTCGTTTCGGAGAATAAGGTTCTTGCTCATCCCGCAAGCGTAGACTCAATCCCTTCCTCGGCGAACCAGGAAGACCATGTGTCCATGGGAACCACATCGGCGCGCCATGCCGCACAAGTGATCGAGAACGTGTCCAAGGTGCTCGCGATTGAACTGATCTGCGCCGCAGAAGCAGCTGAGTTCCGCGGGGCGGAGGGGCTGGCGCCGGCTACTCGTGCGCTGTATGACAAGGTTCGGGCGGTTGTCCCTGCGGTCACGCAGGACCGGTCGACCTCCCAAGATATTGAGAATGTCGCTTCCGCGCTCTTGGAAGGGAAATGGCTGCAAGCGGTTGAGGCGGTAACCGGTTCGTTATTTTAAATCGAAGGAGATGGTGGGATGACAGGCGCAAACGAACATGGACAGAGAGCAGTCCGCGCACCGCGCGGCACCGAGCTTTCTTGCAAGGGGTGGGTGCAGGAGGCGGCGCTGCGCATGCTGATGAATAATCTCGACCCGGAGGTGGCGGAGCGTCCGGAAGATCTAGTGGTCTATGGCGGCATCGGCAAAGCGGCGCGCAATTGGCCGGCATATGACGCGATTGTGCGGGAGCTTCGGCGTCTGGCAGACGACGAAACGCTGCTCATTCAATCCGGCAAGCCCGTCGGCGTATTCAAAACCCACACGCGCGCACCGCGGGTGCTGCTGTCCAACTCGGTGCTCGTGCCCAAATGGGCGAATTGGGAGCATTTCCGTGAGCTGGAAGCGAAGGGGCTTATGATGTACGGACAAATGACGGCAGGCAGCTGGATCTACATCGGTACGCAGGGCATTCTGCAGGGAACCTACGAGACCTTCGCCGAGGCGGCCAGGCAGCATGCGGGAGGAACGCTCAAGGGTACGCTGACCTTGACGGCGGGCTTAGGGGGCATGGGCGGCGCCCAACCGCTGGCGGTCACGATGAATGAAGGCGTCGTGATTGCGGTCGAGGTCGACCGTTCGCGCATCGAGCGCCGTATCCAGACACGGTACTGCGACGTGCTGGCCGAATCGTTGGATGAGGCGCTGCAGCTTGCGGAAGAAGCGATGCAGGCTGGGAAGCCTCTGTCCATCGGGCTTCTCGGCAATGCGGCGGAGGTGTACCCGGAGGTCGTGCGGCGCGGGGTGAAGCCGCAATTCGTAACGGATCAGACGTCGGCGCACGATCCGCTCATCGGGTACATTCCCTCGGGCTTCACGCCGGAGGAGGCGGCTAAGCTGCGGGCGAGCGATCCCGAGCAGTATGTGCTTTTATCCAAGCAAAGCATTGCCGGTCATGTGCAAGCGATGCTCGATATGCAGCGGATGGGCTCCGTTGTATTCGACTACGGGAACAATATCCGTCAAGTCGCTTATGACGAAGGCGTCTCCGGAGCCTTTGATTTTCCCGGCTTCGTCCCAGCCTATATTCGCCCGCTCTTCTGCGAGGGCAAAGGGCCGTTTCGCTGGGCGGCGCTTTCCGGCGATCCGGAGGATATCCGCAAGACCGATGAGCTGGTGTTGAAGCTTTTCCCGGACAATGCGCACCTGCATCGTTGGATCCGGATGGCCGGAGAACGCGTCGCCTTCCAAGGGCTTCCGGCCCGCATATGCTGGCTCGGCTACGGCGAGCGAGAGAAGTTCGGGCTCGCTCTCAACGAGATGGTGCGCAGCGGAGAGCTGAAAGCACCGATCGTCATCGGCCGCGACCATCTGGATTGCGGCTCCGTCGCCTCGCCGAACCGGGAGACAGAGGCGATGAAGGATGGCTCCGACGCCGTGGGCGATTGGGCGATTTTGAACGCGTTGATCAACACGTCGGCCGGAGCCTCATGGGTATCGGTCCATCATGGCGGCGGTGTGGGCATGGGCTATTCGCTGCATGCGGGCATGGTCGTGGTCGCAGACGGAACGGATGCAGCGGCAGAGCGGCTGAGCTGCGTACTGACGTCAGACCCCGGCATGGGTGTCATCCGCCATGTCGATGCAGGTTATGACGAGGCGGTGAAGACGGCGGAGAAGCATGGCATTCGCATCCCGATGAGCGAGCAAGGCTAGGAAGGAGGCTTACGATGGAACGGATTGATCTGCTTATCACAGGCATCGGGCGCTTGGTCACACCGCCGGGCAATGCGCCGCGTTGCGGACAGACGATGAAGGAAATACGTGAGATCGAAGATGCGGCAATTGCCATACGCCAAGGGCGTATCGCATGGTTCGGCCCAGCCCAAGAGGTTTGGCAGAGCCTTGAAGGGGTCGCCATTGCCGAGACGATCGATGCCGGCGGGCGCTTGGTCACTCCCGGCCTCGTCGACCCCCATACGCATCTGGTGCACGGAGGCTCGCGTGAGTACGAGCTGGCGCTGAAACGGTCCGGCGTGCCTTATTTGGATATTTTGGCGCAGGGCGGGGGCATTCTGAGTACCGTGAAGGTTACCCGGGCTGCCGGCGAGAGTGAACTGTACCACAAGGCGCGGCGCAGCCTCGATGAGATGCTGCTGAACGGAGTCACAACCGTTGAAGCGAAGAGCGGATATGGCCTTACCGTGGAGGATGAGATGAAGCAATTGCGCGTTGCGCAGCGCTTGCGGAGCTCGCATCCCGTCGACGTGGTGCCGACCTTCATGGGAGCGCATGCCGTCCCGCCCGAGTTCAAAGGGCGGACCGAAGCGTTCGTGGACCACATCGTGGAGGATATGCTCCCACAGGTAGCGGAAGCGGGGCTTGCGGAGTTCTGCGATGTGTTTTGCGAAGAGGGCGTTTTCTCGGTGGATCAGTCACGCCGGATACTGACGGCCGCCCTGCGGCTTGGACTGCGTGCCAAAATCCATGCCGACGAAATTGTCCCGCTCGGCGGAGCCGAGCTCGCCGCCGAGGTGGGAGCGATATCTGCCGAGCACTTGCTCGTCGCTACAGACCAAGGGCTTGCGGCGCTTCGGGCAAGCGGTGTCGTGCCGGTGCTGCTGCCGGGTACTTCGTTCAATCTCGGGTTGCTTTCGCACGCGCGTGCACGTGACATGATCGACACTTACGGGCTGCCGGTGGCTCTGTCCACAGACTATAACCCTGGCTCTTGTCCGACCGAGTCGATCCAACTCATTATGATGCTGGCGTCGCTTAACTTGAAAATGACCCCAGAGGAAATCATAACCGCCTGCACCCTCAACGCAGCGAATGCGTTGGGCCGCGGTGACGAGATCGGCTCCATCGAGATCGGCAAAAGAGCGGATCTCGCCATCTTCGACGCACCGAATATCGCCTATTTGCCGTACCATTTCGGGATCAATCACACGTTCGGCGTTGTGAAGAACGGAAAAGTCGTCGTGTGGAACCGTTCGCTGACGGATAAGGAGGCGGTAGAATGAGCCAGGACATTCCCTATCTCCGGACGCCCGACCAAGCCGCCTTCCGCGATCGGATGGAGACGAAAGTCGCTCATTGGCTCCGCCAGTGGGACGGCAGTGAGCCGCTGCTTGCCGGCATCATCGGCGTTCCGCTCTCGAAGTCGTCGATCTCCCACTCCGGCGCTTCCGCGACGCCGGCCTCCATACGGGCGGCGTTCAAATCTTTCACGACGTACTCGTTGGAGTACGGAGTCGATTTGCAGGATTTGGCCGTCCGGGATTTTGGCGACATCCAGATGCATGTCACCGACATCGCAGAATGCCACCGCCGCATCGAGGAAAGCCTGCGCGCGCTGTATCGGAAGCAGCCTGCGCTGATCCCGATCATCGTCGGCGGCGATCATTCGACGAGCTGTCCGTCACTCAAAGCTTTCGCAGACCGCTATCCCGGGCGCAATGTCGGTATCATCCACTTTGACGCACACCATGATGTGCGCAATTTCGAGGATGGCGGGGCGACGAACGGCACGCCGTTTCGGGGCATTCTGGAGTCAGGTGTCGTGCAAGGCCGGCACATCGTACAGATTGGCATTCGCGGGTTCATGAACTCGAAGCCGTACCACGAGTATGTGATAAACCAAGGCGTGCATGTCTTCACCTCACGGGATGTAAGACGCATGGGCATCGATGCCGTGCTGGACCAAGCGCTTGCGCTTGCCGGACAGGAGACGGATGCGCTCTATGTGAGCTTCGACGTGGACGTCATCGATCAGGCTTATGCGCCTGGCTGTCCCGCCATCGGCACCGGGGGCATGCATCCGTGGGATGCCATGGATGCGCTGCACCGACTTGGAGCGCTGCCGCAAGTACAAGGGCTGGATATGGTCTGCATCGATCCGACCGTCGATGTGCGGAATGTCACTTCACGGCTTGCGGTGCAGTTCATGCTCAGCTTTTTGGCCGGCGTTGCCCTGCGTCCGGTGTAGGAAAGAGGCACCTGCCAGATGAACTGGCAGGTGCCTTTTTATGGCTAAATCGGTAACGTTGATGGAAACTAGTGGGAAACTCTATCCCAAACGGCGGATAAATTGTACAATGTATGGAGCAAATTGAAGATGCAAATGTTTTTCTTGTTGGAAAGGATGAAGGAAATGGACAAGCGCCAGAGCGCAAAACATCAGAATGAGGCTGCTGTAGGGGGGGGATTTTATCCCGAAATGACAGTTCCGCTTTCACTCGCTGACCGTCTTGTTCGATTATCGAAGGGCGAATTAACGGAAATCCGTACGAATTTGGAGATTAAAGGCGTAAGCTCACTGAAAAAACAAGATTTGGCGATTGCGTTGGAAAGGCATATTCCGGATGCGCTGCCAGTTCTGCTTCATAAAATGGACGAGACCCGTTATCAGATTTTGAAACAGGTTGCCGGACGCGGAGGCGTCTCTCACACGCCGATAGACTTCTTTCAGCTGCATTATTTTGAGAGCAGAGGGCTGCTGTTTGCCGGTATTCACAAGGGGAAGTTTACGTTGGCTATGCCGCAGGAAGTGCTTCATAGCTTTCAGAAGCTGGACGTCAATGCCTATCGTGAGAAGTTCAAAAGGAACGCGGAGTGGATCAAGCTGACGAGCGGCATGCTGTTTTACTACGGGCGGCTGAACGAAGATGAAATGTTGAACCTTGTCAAACAGCATATGGGATCTGACGTACAAGTGAGCGAATACTTGACGGTTATTAAGGAAGCCATTCCTTTCTATCAGCAAATCGTGCCCGATTCCAAAGGCTATCACAACATTGAGTTGATCAATCCGAAGCAAGTGCAGTTGGAGCAGGAATCCAGACTTAGCATCTCGTTGTATCCTTTTACCAAAAGCCAGCTGCTTGCTGCGGGAGAGCCTGGATTTGTTGACCGGAACCAGGTGCACAAAGCTTTTATCGATTTTATCCGCAAGAACTACTCCGTCGGATTTGAGGATGCTGATTTGATCGTAGAGGATTGTGTGGATCAAATTCGTAATGGCGCTGCCGCAGGTGTCATACTTCAATCCCTCCAGCAGCAGCTTGAAATCGATGATCTGGAGTTGACCAGAGGCTTCATGAGCTGCATTGCAGCACTCAACAACGGGACGCGTATGTGGGCCCTTAAGGGCTACTCGCCTAGCGAGCTCTCTGCGGCAATCAAGCCGGCGGGTGTTATGCAGCAAGCTCCCGCGCAAGCGGATGTCATCGATATGAGAACGCGGACGAAGATTGGCCGGAACGATCCCTGCCCGTGCGGCAGCGGCAAAAAGTTCAAGAAATGCTGCGCAAGTTAATATAACGGCGTGAAGTACTGGAGCAACACGTTTAACCGAGTAGACCGTCAGGGGATTGTTCCTTGCGGTCTATTTTGTTGTTGTGGCACTATCCCATGGGCTCAGCCAACTACGCGCTTAGTTCCGATACCGCTTTGGTCTTGGTCCAGTCTCCAGTCGGTCACGCACCCGAAGTCTTGGGCCACTATCCCGTTGGCTCAGGCATCTTCCTGCTAACTTCCGGTACCGCTTTGTTCCAGCCTTCAGTCGGTCAGGCGCCCGAAGTCTTAGGCCACTATCCCGTTGGCTCAGGCATCTTCCTGCTAACTTCCGGTAATGCTTTGGTCCAGTCTCCAGTCAGTCAGCCGCCCGAAGCCTTGGAGCACTATCCCGTCGGCTCAGCTACAACTTATGCGTCTTAAAGTCCCGCATTTCTCCTTTGTACATATCACAGAATTAACGAGTTTAAACATTAATGCCTCTAACGAAAACAGAGCAGCTTCAAATGGAGGTGCCTATAGATCATTTGCATTTAAGTTCACTCAATCCGGATACGCTAGGGTAGCGCCAATGTAAATACCACAGAAAAAGCAAACCAACGATACGATGCGTTAATGAACGCACTATCCATAACCTTTGGTGGCAGCGCAGCGGGTTGGGCAAGGAATGTGAGGTTGCGCCTATAGACTCATTTGCATTTGAGTTTACGGGGGTAGCAGCCAATGCAGTAGCAGTGCGGCGGACGATTGGAGACGAGTGCGGTCCAGAAGCCCGTCTGGATGCCTAGATCATATTTGATATTGCTTCCGGTGTTTTGTAAGATGGAGAGCATATGAGAGACATTGGCAATGCTTGGAGGAGGGAACCCATGGCGCGCTCGAAGTCGCTTTGGTTATTGATAGGATGGTTTCTGGCCGCCGGCGCGGGTTTGCTCGTGCTGCAGTGTACAGGTATTTTGAAGCATATGGATTTAAGCCGGCTGACGGAGTGGCTGCGGGAGTCGGGTCCGCTCGGCGGGTTGTTGTACATTGTTGTGTACACGCTGCGCCCGCTCGTTTTGTTTCCGGCAACGCCGCTAACGCTGTATGGCGGTTATGTATTCGGAGCTTTCTGGGGGACGATCTACGATATTATTGGGGCCGGCGCCGGGGCGCTGCTTTCTTTTTATATCACGAGAAAATGGGGGCGTCATGGCTTTCAGCATATTTTGCGCAATAAGAAGCTGCAGTCGTTCGATCAAAAGGCTGAAGAGAGAGGCTTTATGGTCGTGTTGTACATGCGACTGATGCCGTTTTTCCCGTTTGACGGTGTTAGCTATGGGGCTGGACTGTCCAAAATTCGTTTTTGGGACTATACATGGGGAACGCTGATTGGTATAATTCCCGGTGCTGTGGTGTATAACGTATTCGGTGCGTCGCTGCAGGATATCGGTTCAGGCAAGTTTTACGCAGCTGTCGGGATGTATGCGGTGTTTGCGCTCGTTCCGCTGCTTATTAAGCGAATGCAAGCTGTAAGAGCCCGTAAACGGGCGTAGCTGCAAAAGATATTAATTAGGGGAGAGTTCGGTCATGCAGGGGAAATCTTCGTACAGAAATGCGGTTTGGGGAACCGGTGCGATGGTGGCGATCTGTGCGCTGCTCATCGTATTTGTGGTAATCGCTTTAAGTTTATCGTCCGGTTGGCTGCAGGTCTTCGATATGACGCTAGGGGGCGTTGTCCAGTCTTTAAGAAGCGACGGGCTCACGCCGGTAGCCAAAGGGATAACGGTGCTGGGGAAAAGCAAAGCGGAATTCGCCGTTTTCGTCGTCGTGGCATTGATCTTGCTGTTCAAGCTGAAACAAAGAGGCGAGACGCTCGTGCTGCTTGTCGGCGTATTGACGGCGTGGGGACTGAACACCGCGCTCAAATATGCGTTCGGCAGAGAGCGCCCGGCAGGCCCTTGGCTGATCGAGGAAACGGGCTTCAGCTTCCCGAGCGGACACGGGATGGTGTCGAGTTTATTCTACGGGCTGATCGGCTATTTGTTCTGGCTGGCTGTGCGCGAGCGCTTCAAGGCGGCCTGGTTGATTCCAGCTGCGACAGCCGTACTGGTCGTCTGCATCGGACTGAGCCGCATTTACTTGGGCGTGCATTATCCAAGCGACGTGTTGGCTGGATTTGCTGTCGGCGGCGCCGGGTTCATCGGATGTATCATGACGGTACAGCGTATTCGCGACCGCAGAACGAATGCCACCCCAGGGGTGGATCGTTCCAATTCCAATCCCAATTTGCCAGCATAGTGGAAAAAGAATGGCATAAAGTTAAGCCGGAGCCATACACTTGTAGTAATTGCAGATCTATGTCGTAATCGAGGACAACGCCTTCAAGGGGTTCGTCCTTTTTTTCTTTTGTATCCGGGACGTTGTATAATCAAGATCATCGGCAGATGACTCAGAAAGAAGGGATGACTATGCTGAAATTAAGTATTCTTGATCAGTCACCGGTATCTTCCGGTTTTACGCATAGCGAAGCGCTCCGGCAGACGATTCAGCTGGCGCAGGCGGCTGACCGCCTAGGCTACACGAGATTCTGGGTGTCGGAGCATCACAATTCGGTCGGCCTCGCCGGCTCTTCGCCGGAGGTATTGTTGTCAACCTTGGCGGCCCGCACCAGCCGCATTCGCCTCGGGTCCGGCGGCGTGCTTCTGCCGCATTACAGCGCCTACAAGGTATCGGAAAATTTCCGCATGCTCGAAGCGCTTTACCCTGGGCGCATCGACCTGGGCATCGGCCGCGCGCCGGGCGGCACGCCGCACACGGCCAAGGCGCTGCGGGGCGTGGGCGCCGATCTGTTCGAGGGACTTGAGCGGTTCCCGGCGCAAGTCACGGACCTGCTCGGGTTCCTCACCGACTCGTTGGAACCCGGGCACGTGTTCGAAGGCATCCGCGCGACCCCCTTGGTAGCGGGAGTGCCCCAGGTATGGCTGCTCGGCTCCACCGGACAGAGCGGGGTGTACGCCTCGCAGGCAGGCGCAGCGTTCTGCTTCGCGCACTTCATCAACGGAGCGGGCGGACAGCATGCGGTGCGCAGCTACCGCAGCTCATTCAAGCCGTCCGCGCTCAACGTCGTACCGCAAGCGACGGTGTGCATCTATGTGCTCTGCGCCGATACGCAGGCAGAAGCCGAAGTGCTCGCTACTTCGATCGATTTGCGCATTCTGCAAATGGAAAAAGGTGAATTCACCGGAGTGAAATCGCCTGAGGAAGCGGCTGCATATGTGTACTCCGATTGGGACCAGACCCGGATCAGGGACAATCGGTCGCGGATGATTATCGGCGATCCGGGACAGGTCAGGGAGCAGTTGTTGAATTTGGCCGACAGCTACCAAGTCGATGAAGTCATGGTCGTCACAGGCGGCTATAGGCTGGAGACGAGGCTGCGGACCATCGAGCTGCTGGCTGACGCCTTCGGCCTGACCTAGGCACGACGAGCACATTCGCCATATTAACGCTGCCGTTTGTTTCGTTTCTCGATCTCCTGTGTGACAACAAAGGCAAGCTCTTCGTTACCGAAGAGAGAGAGAACGCCCAGGACGGTGGCATCTTGGACATCACCGGCCTCCTCTTTGGGCACAGTCAGATCAAGCGCCTGCTGCAGGGCGGCATTGTTGGGCTGCTCCGGATAAGCGGAATGATACAGCGCAGCGGGATCCAGATCATGGTTAATGCACCACTGGGCAAAGACGAGAATCATCATATGTTCCTCGCGCTTATAATTTTCAATCATTTGTTCTTCCAGTTGTTTTCTATTCATACGAGGTCAGACATCTCCTTCAAACGGCCTAATCAGCTTTATCATACAGATGGGTTCATTATAACGAAAGTTCAGGTGCAATCACAATGATTAAGAATGACAAAATCAAAGCCTCCGAAGTTCAACTCACCGGTATGGATGGTGAAGACTTAGGCGTCATGTCCACGAAAGAAGCGCTGCAATTGGCGAAACAGCTCAAGGTCGATCTGGTCTGTACGTCGCTGATGAGCTCGCCGCCGCCTTGCAGGCTGATCGGCTCGGGGCAGGCGAAGCAGGAAGCGCTAGCCGAGAAGCAGCAAGCCCGCAAGCGGGAGCAGGGGCCTAAGGTGAAGGAGCTGCGTCTGACGCCGCAGATCGAGGATCACGACCTGGATACGAAGCTCGGTCAGGCGCAGCGGATTCTTCAAGGCGGCGATGCCGTCCAGTTCGTAGTGAAAATATCGGGCAAAGAAGGCGCCAAAGCGAAGGAGCTCCTGGAGTCGCTCATACGGGACTTGAGCGCATACGGGCGCAAGCAAACGGGCATCCAGCTCAGCGGCAAGCAAGCGTCGGTGCAGCTAGACCCGGTATAACAGCAAGCATGAACGCAGCTCCGGAGCAGGAGCGGACGTTCGTGCTTTTTTTTCGCTGTCATACAAGCGCGGTCAAGCCGCATAGGGTAGGAAGGCGGGAGAATCGCGCGGGGCTTGTGCGCAAATAATGATAACCGCGTGGGGCATCCTCTCATAGAATAGGGTAAAATGGTAGATAATACCGGCTTAACGGATATGAGGGAAGCTTATGAATAATCATGAAGATGAGAAAAAAGCGCTGGAACAAGCTGCGATTGATATTTTCCTGGAAGTATACAATCTCAATAACGATGTGCCGCTGCGGATGATCAGACAGCAGGAGAAGCCCGATGCGCTCCTGGAGGGCGCGGATGCTCAGCCTGTGGGGCTGGAAGTGACGCATCTGTTCTACGATACGGAGGAGGCCAGGCTCATGATGTCGCGTTCCGAGCTGACGAAGCCGGGCTCCGAGGTGATCGGCAACTTCATTAAGGTCATTAATGACCGGATTGCGATTAAGGAGCTGAAGTTCCAGGATTACTCGCATGAGTATCCTTGTATGCTGCTTATCCGGAATGTCTCCTTGCTCTTCGGCATGTCCGATGTGCTTAGCCATAAGCATAAGCTGGTGCAGCCCAAGGGATTGTTTACGCAGGTGTGGCTGTTGTCCAGAGATTTCACACCGGACTGGTTGTTAATTAATCTGAATGATGTAGGGAGCGGGGGATGAAATGAAACGGCTCTATCTGCTGCTTGGCGCAGCCTTCGGCCTGTATGCGTTGGGGATGATCGTGTATTTGCTCCAAGGAGATCTGTTCCGAATTCCGAATGACCTCATCGGCACGAGCGCAGACCCGCATACGTTCATGACACACCAGCAAATGGCGAAAGCCGAGTCGTTATCCCGCATCCGCTCCTTGGCCTATTTCTTAAGCGCACCGCTGCAAATCGGACTGATCCTGCTGTTCCTGGGCGTGGCTGTGCGAATTCGGAGTCTGGCGGAGAAGCTCTTCCGCGCTTCCTTGCTGCAGCTCACCGTATTTGTGCTGTTGTTCACGCTGCTGATGGACGTGCTCTTCCTGCCGGTGGATGTGTTTCTGTTCAAAGTCGATCAAGCCTACGGGTTATCCACGGAGACGCCGGCCATGTTCCTCAGCGACCAAGCCAAAGATTATCTGATTGGCAGCCTGGGGACCATCCTACTGGTTTGGCTGTTCAGAGCTGTCGTGCGATGGAGCCCCAACCGCTGGTGGTTCTGGTTCTGGCTGCTGTCCGTTCCGCTCATTGTATTCGTCACGTTCATTCAGCCTGTTGTGCTCGATCCGCTTTACAACGATTTCAAGCCGCTCCAGGATCAGGAGCTCAAAGCGCAAATTCTCCGGCTTGCCGCCGAGTCGCACATCCCGGCCGATCAAGTGTATGAAGTGAATATGTCCGAGCGGACCGCTGCGATTAACGCTTATGTGAACGGAATCGGCGGGAACGCCCGCATCGTGCTGTGGGATACGACACTGAAGAAGCTGCAGCCGGATGAGATATTGACCGTGATGGCGCACGAGATGGGACATTATGTGGAGAAGCACATCTATCTCGGGCTCGCCTACGGGATCGCGCTCAGTTTGTTAGGCCTGTGGCTCGCCTTCCACGCCTACCGCTTCTTCCTGAGACGTTGGGGCGCCAAATGGGGCATCCGGGGCGAGAACGATCTCGCCGCATTGCCTGTGCTGCTGCTGCTCATGACGCTGATGGGCTTCATCTCCGCTCCGGCGCAGAACGCCTTCTCCCGGGTGCTCGAGCATAGGGCGGACGTCTACGCGATGCGTATGACCGGAGACGGCGATGCAGCCATCCGCGCGTTTCAGCAGATTGCGATAGAAAATCTCTCCCCCGTGGCGCAGCCCAAGCTCGTTCAGTGGTTTCGCGGCTCGCATCCGGAGATTGCGGAGCGGATCATGTATTTCAAACAGTTCGAATAGCGCCATGTTCGCCGACTAGTTCGGAGAGCAGGCGCTTTCTTTGTCTGAAGCAATGCCTTATTGACAGTAGAAGCGTTTATTGACTAAGATAAACTATCTGCGGAAGATCAGATGACCAAAGGGAGGGACATTCTTGAAAGGGTTTACATACAGGCCGTTTTTTAACCGTTCCTTATTTCGCAAGCAGCTGCTTTCGTATTTCATAACCGTGCTGATCCCTACGCTAATGATTGTATCCGTATACTCTTATACGATTAGTGAAGATTTGACGTCCCAACTGGAGCAATCCTCCGACAGCAGTGTACAGCGCGTTTCCAAAAATATAGAGACGCTTATCGATCAAATCAGCTATTTCTCCTTGCAGCTGTCGTTTCTGCCGAATATGAACACGATGCTGCAGGACCCGTCCGCTTTTAACATGTACGACTACTATCAACTGAAAGAGCAGCTTCGTACGCAGGTCGTTTCGAATAAGCTGTTCTCCTCCGTATACATTTACATGGCGCTGAACGGCCGGTTTATGACTTCGAATGAGGGGTTGTTCGACGCAGGCGCTTTCTACGATAAAGAGGCATTGGAGCAGATTAAGCTGCATAGCGGTGCAACGTTCTGGTATCAAGTAAGGGAGAACGATCTGACGTTCTACAAATCGATCCCCGTCACGGCAGCCAAGCCGCTCGGCACGCTCGTCATCAACATCCCGAAAGCGCTGTTTCTGAGCACCATCTATAACATGAACAGCGGCGGCGATCAGCGGATTTTCATCGTGGACAGTAATGCGCATGTCATTTCCCAATTCAGCAACGAAGAGAATGAGGCGATTAACAAGCTTCTGGCAGCGAACGCAGCTACAGCTTCGGATACCCTGCAGAAAATTCAAATCGGAGAGACCGCCTATTTCGCCCATACCCAAGCTGTCAAAGGCAACGGTTGGACGATCGTGAACTTAATTCCCTATGTCCATTACAAAGAACGGCTGTACGAGAAAATGTCCAAGCTCCTGCTCATTGTCCTTGCGGTTTTCTTTATCGGACTGGCCGTAGCGTACGCCTTTGCCGTGAAGATGTATAATCCGTGGAAGAAAATTATTGAAGCGCTCTCCGGCTCCGGGGAAAATAAGCATGCAGCCGACGAATACTCCGTCGTGAGCGGGGCGATCTCCTCCATGATGGATACGATCAAACAGAACGAGCCGATGATGAAGGCTCATCTCATCTCGGACATTCTACGCAATAATATGACGGACAAAAGTACGATTCCGGCCCGATTGGAGCAGGTGGGCCTTACGTTCCACGAGCCGTATTATGCCGTCATCGTGGCGGTGGTCGATCCCTTGACGCAAGAGGATGCCGAAGATCCGCAGCGCAAGCTCGTCATCTACAGCATGGTGTCGGAGACGCTCAAGCGTTACTTGCCCGTGGAAGGCACCATGCTGGACGGCAGCAGACTCGGCTTTATCGTGAATTTGCCTAGAAGCCGCTGGGACGGCGAGCTGCGGGAGCTGATTCAGCGCGGTTGCGCCGACATGAACGCCGCTCTGCAAGGACAGCTGCAGGTGTCGCTGCAATTGGTCGTCAGCGGCTTGGGAGCGGCCGACCGCCTTCACGCCGCCTACGAGCAGACCCGCCGAATTCTGAATTATAAAGCGGTCATCACCAGGGGCGATGTCGTATTCATTGAGGATCACCAGAGCGAGCTGAAGTTCGTGTATCCGATGTCGCTGCAGAAGCAGCTGATTCACTCCGTGACCTCGATGAACCGGGAGAAAGCGGTCCAGTGCGTGGCCGATTTATTTGAACAATATTTATACAAGTCAAAGTATCCGCTGGAGAAGCTGCAGGGCATGATCGTCGTGCTGATGAGCTCCGTCTTGAATGAACTGCTGAAGGAAGGCCACGATATCGGCAGCTTGAACGAGGAAGTGGATATATTCAAATTGCATGAATGTCAGAATAACGATCAACTGCATCAGTTCATGATTACGCACATCCATAAAATCATCGCTTTCCTGGAAGGTCTGCAGGACAAGCAGGTCACGAATCTGTATGTGTCCAAGACGATCGCATATATGGAAGAGCAATATGCCCGCAATATTTCCATCACCGACATTGCCGATCATATCGGAGTGAGCAGCGGCCATCTGAGCCGCACGTTCAAGGCGGAGACGGGCAAGTCGATGCTCGAATTCCTCACCGAATACCGCATTAAGAAAAGCAAGGAGCTATTAAGCAGCCGAAGCGATTCGCTCCATGAAATCAGTCAGGCCGTTGGCTATAACGATGTGCAGAGCTTTATCCGGTTCTTCAAAAAATACGAAGGCATGACACCCGGTGAATACCGCAAAACGATCTAGAAAAACTGATATCAATGCGAAATTTATAACATCCGGCGTGCAATGATCATAAAATCCTCATGTTTATTGCAAACTGAGGATTTTTTTCATTCCCTTTCCCGGCTAGGATGAAAGCGTACACAACAACATGTGTAACGCTTCGGCGAAAGGAGGAGACGCTATTTGGATAAATCGGTCAAGGCTTCGGTACGTACGGGGATCGCTCCGGCGGCGCATGCCAAATCATCGGCATTCCTGAGAGGGTTTCATAAACACAAGTATTACTATTTATTGCTGCTGCCCGGGATCATTTATTTCGTCATTTTCAAGTACATCCCGATGGGCGGAGTCATGATCGCTTTTCAAGATTTCAAAATTGCCGGCAGCATGTTCACAAGCCCTTGGGCAGGGCTGAAATGGTTCCGCATTCTGTTCGAGTCGCCGGATTTCTGGGTCGCGCTGCGGAATACGGTTATCATCAGCTTCTATAAGCTGCTATTTAATTTCCCGGCACCGATCATTCTGGCCTTGCTGCTCAATGAGGTTCTGAACGGCGCTTTCAAGCGGATCATTCAGACCATCGTCTATTTCCCGCATTTCGTATCCTGGGTAGTATTGGGCGGGATCCTGTTCTCCGTATTTTCCGTGGATACAGGGCTGTTGAAGCTTCTGGGACTCTCGACGTCTCCGCTCATGAATCCGGAGGTATTCCGGGGATTCCTAGTCGGTACGGAGATGTGGAAAGAGGTGGGCTGGGGAACGGTTATTTACTTGGCGGCGATTGCCGGCGTCAATCCGGACCTGTATGAAGCGGCACGGATGGACGGAGCTAACCGCTTCCAGCTCGTTCGCCATATTACGCTGCCGTGCATTACGTCTACGATCGTTGTTCTGCTCATTTTGCGGAGCGGCCAAATCCTCAACGCAGGGTTCGATCAAGTATTTATTCTGTACAATCCGCTCGTATATGGCGTATCCGATATTCTGGACACTTATGTGTACCGCGTCGGGTTAACGATGGGCAGGTATTCCTTCGCTGCTGCAGCAGGACTGTTCCAATCGGCAGTAGGGCTCTTGCTGCTGCTGTTTACGAATTGGCTCGTCAGACGAATGGGCGAACGAGGACTTTGGTAAGGGGAGGGGGAGTGGCATGATCAAGAAAAGCATGGGGGAACGCCTATTTGAATGGTGCAATTATGGGTTTCTCCTAATCCTTAGTGCCGTGACGTTTTATCCGTTATGGCACGAAATATCGATTTCGCTGAGTACGTCGTCCTTGGCGATGAGAGGCGGCCTGTTCTTATGGCCGAGGGGGTTCAGCCTTGACGCTTATGGCCAGGTGCTGTCCTCGAGCTTTATTTGGCTGGCCTACCGCAACAGCATCATTGTAGCCGCAGCCGGTACCGTTCTTCACGTGCTGTTCACGGCAACGACGGCGTATCCGCTTAACCGCAAGAGCCTTCCGGGCGTGAAATTGTTAACGATCTTAATTATTTTCACGATGCTGTTCAGCGGCGGCTTGATCCCGACGTATTTGCTTGTCAAAAGCTTGGGCATGATCAACACGCTGTGGGCGCTCATGATCCCGGGACTGATCTCGGCATTCAACGTCATCGTGATGCAGAGCTTCATGCGATCGATTCCGGAGGAGATCGAGGAGTCGGCGACGATGGACGGAGCCAACCCGCTGCGGATCTTTTTTACGATTATTTTACCGTTATGCAAGCCTGTACTGGCGACGATTGCCCTGTGGGAATGCGTTGCCCTGTGGAACAATTTCATGCAAGCGCTTATTTACCTGAATGATAAGTCATTGTACACGCTCCCGTTGCTGATCAAGGAAATTATCGCGGGTCAGCAGACGGCTTCGGAGTCCGGGCAATTCACGGTGTTTTCCGCCGAATCCGCCGTAGCGGCTACGATTATTGTCTCGATAATTCCGATTCTCGCAGTCTATCCGTTCCTGCAGAAGTATTTCATGAAAGGCACGATGCTGGGTTCCGTCAAATCCTGATATGACAATAGTGGAGGGGTCTTAGGATGAAAAAAATGAGCAAAATGCTATCGTTGGTCTGTGTCACATGTATGATGGGAGCTGTTCTCGCAGGCTGCGGCGCCGAGAATGAAACGGCGGGCAGTTCCAGCACGGGGGCGGATAACAGCGGCAAGGCTGCCGGCAGTAAGTCCCCGGTGACGTTTAACATTTTCATGAACGCGGGAATCCCTGAATATCCTGAAAATGGCGGGGAGGCCAAAGCCAAAGTGATCGCCCAGATGGAGAAAGCAGGCATCCAAGGCGTCGATTATAAGGTCAGTCTCCTTGCCGGAGACGAGTTCAAGACCAAACTGAACTTGCTGGCTTCCTCCGGGGAGCTGCCGGATTATTTCAGTGTCGATTCGACTACGCTGGCGCAGTATGTCAATCAAGGGCTGGTGAAGCCGCTCGACGATCTGTTGGCGAAGGCTCCGCACTTAATGAAGGTTGTGCCGAAGGAGCGCTGGGAAGGCGTTAAGTTCGACGGCAAAATCTATGCCATTCCATACGGGGTTCGGGCGGAATCGTTCAATTCCCCGAATGTCTCCGGCTTGCTGTTGCGGCAGGATTGGCTCGATAACTTGGGCCTTAAGAAACCGAAGACGCTCGATGAGCTGCACGATGTGCTGAAGGCTTTCTCGATGAACGATCCGGATAAAAACGGGCAAAAGGATACCTACGGGTTAGGCGGCAACAAAATGTCCATGTTCAGCTCCATTTTCGGCGCTTTCGGGATAAGCCTTGTCTCGCCGGGGACGACAGGACCGGTGTACTGGACGGAGAGGGACGGTAAAATTGTGAAAAGCTTCGTACTGCCGGAAACCAAGCAAGCGCTTGCCCTCTTGCAGTCGTGGTACAAAGAGGGCTTGATCGACCCTGAATTCCTAGTTATGGAGATCAAGCAGGGCGAATCCAGAATCGTCAATTCCAAGATCGGCGCTTATGAAGGCGATGTGTTCCATGTGGATCCCAAAGGGCATCAAATCCCTGAGGCGCTGGTGAAAGCGACGCCGACGGCGAAGCTGACGATGGTCGCTCCTCCCGTGGGGCCGACAGGCAAGCAGGGCATGCCGGAAGTGAATCCGTTCGCCGGGGGCAGCTTGCGGGCCGTCAGCGCCAAAGCCAAGGATCCGGAGAGATTGATGCAGATGCTGGATTGGTCGGTGAGCGAGGAGCCGAACGGCGGGATCAACCTGGTGACTTATGGGGAAGAGAACGTGGACTATACCTTCGATGCGGCCAAAAACTTAATTACGCAGAAATCCACGTATACGGAGCTGTATAAAAAAGGGTTCTCGAATCCGATCCGCTTCGTTCAGGTGACGGACCGCCGCTGGACGAACGAGGACGTTCGCGGGGCGCTCGATATTTCCTCGAAATATTTGCTGAAGAACGCGCTATGGAAAACGGTGCCTGCCGAGCTCGATTACCCGGATCTGGAGAAGAAGCTGTGGACCGAGTACTTCGTGAAGATTGTCACCGGCGTCTGGTCCATTGATAAGTTCGATGAGTTCGTACAAAAGTATTATCAGCAAGGCGGACAGAAGATTGAACAGCAAGCTAATGAGCTGTGGAAGAAGGGCTAAGGAGGGAAACCGCGGATGGCAGGCAGGGATGAGAGAGGCGCAGGATCGCAAGCAGGGATAGGAGCAGCTTCGGAAGCGGAATTAAGAGCTGGGGCAGGCGGAGAGAGAAGGGCAGAGGTGCAGGCAGAGACGGGCTCGAAGGCGCAGGCGGAGAGTCAGACCGGGACTGGGGCAGAGACTGGGAGCCAGGCTGGGGCCGAAACTGGGACCAAAGCTGGGACCAAAGCTGTTACCAAAACTGATACCAAAACTGATACCAATGCGGGGACCAAAACTGAGACCAAGACACCAACGGGGAGGAAGCCGAATGTCATCGTCTTCTTCACGGATCAGCAGCGCTGGGATACGGCCGGGGTGCATGGCAACCCCCTCGATTTGACGCCGAACTTCGATCGCATGGCGATGGAGGGGACGCACGTCTTCAACTCGTTCACATGTCAACCGGTATGCGGTCCGGCGAGGTCCAGCCTGCAGACCGGGAAGTACGCCACGGAAACGGGCTGCTACGTGAACGGCATTCCGCTGCCGCAGGAGTCGCGGACGCTGGCCCATTACTTCCGGGAGCACGGATACCGAACGGGCTATATCGGCAAGTGGCACTTGGCTGACCGTGAGCCTGTTCCCCAGGATCAACGAGGCGGCTATGACTATTGGCTGGCTTCCAATATTCTGGAATTTTCCTCGGATGCGTATGACACCGTGATGTACGACAACGACGAGAGACCGGTTAAGCTGCCGGGCTACCGGGTGGATGCGCAGACGGATGCGGCGATCCGGTATGTGGACCGGCATCAGGACGATCCTTTCTTCCTGTTCCTCTCGTACATCGAGCCGCACCATCAGAACCATGCCGACAACTATCCGGCACCGATCGGGTACGAGGGACGTTACAGCGGCAAGTATGTTCCGGCGGATTTGGCGGCGTTGGGCGGAACGGCACACCAGCATCTAGGCGGCTACTACGGGATGATCAAGCGGCTCGACGAAGCGCTTGGCCGCTTATTCGACGCGCTGAGAAGCCTCGGGCTGGAGGAGGACACGATCGTGCTCTTTACTTCGGATCATGGCTGTCACTTCAAAACGAGGAACAGCGAGTACAAGCGCTCCTGCCATGACAGCTCGATTCGTGTGCCGACCGCGCTGACCGGCGGCTGCTTCCAAGCCGGCGGCCGCTTGCAGGAGCTGGTCTCCTTGGTGGATATCCCGCCGACGCTGCTGGATGCCGCAGGCATTCCGGTTCCCACGGATATGCAAGGCCGTTCCATCCTGCCGCTGCTGCGCGGCGAACGGGCGGACTGGCCGGAGGAAGTGCTCGTCCAGATCAGCGAGTCGCAGGTCGGCCGGGCGATCCGGACGAAGCGCTGGAAGTACAGCGTAAGCGCGCCGCATTTGGACGGCAACCGGATCAAGGGCTCGGAAGCGTATACCGAGGAGTTTCTCTACGACCTGCAGGCCGATCCGCACGAACTGTGCAACTTGGTCGGGCTGGAGCCGTACCAGGGCATAACCGCCGATCTGCGGGAGCGGCTCATTCGCAAGATGCAGGAAGCGGGAGAGTCGGCACCGTCGATCGAGTCCGCGCAGCCGAGAAAGCACGGCGCGCGGCGCGTTTCGGTGGAGGAGCTGCGCGTGAAGCTGTAACGTAAGGCTGCCGACCAGGCGGCAAAAAAGGCTAGTGAAGAGCGGAATCGCTGCTTCACTAGCCTTTTGGTGTATATCGAAGGGATCCGGCCTGCGGGCTAATCGACTAACGGACACACCAGCTCTTATTCACCCCAATCGAGCGGTTGTGAAATTGTAACGGACATGGCAGCCGTTATTCTCTCATTTCCGCGTGATTTCACCTTGCCATCGGGCAAATAAGGTCCCTGGTGTCCGTCAGATCTGCAGCGCGGCTGAATTCAGGGAATTAACGGCCGCGGTGTCCGTTAGACCTGAATGATGCAGACCGTTTACAGCTCATTCCGCCGCGTCATTTGCTGCCATACGGAGCCCTCGGCGGCATGCCCGCCTTCGATCCGCTCCAGCGCGATCTTCACCTGCATGCGGACCTCGAACTCGGGGTCGTCCGCCGCTTCGTGCAGGTCCTTCAGCACGGAGCTGTCGCCGACTTCGTATAAGAAGCGCGCGGCGCGCCAACGGACCAGCTTGTTGCGGTCCTTGAGCGCCTTCGCCATGGCCGGCATAGCGGCCGGGTCGCCCAGATCGGACAGCGTATCGCCCGCTGTCCGGCGCACTGAAGCCGTATCGTCCTCCAAGGCGCGATACAGGTAAGGCAGTACCTCGGGCTCCTTGATGTCCCCGAGGTACACCGTCGCCAGCCGCCGGATCGACGTGTTCTCGTCCTGCAGGGCATGGACGAGAAGCGGCAGCGTCTCCAGCGACGGCTGAATCCTCTGAAGCGCGGCGTAGCGCAGCTTCCAGTCGCTGTGGCGCAGCTGCTCCAGCACTGCGCCTGCTTCCAGGCCGGCTTCGGCATCCGCGGAAGCCGCGGCCGGGGTCTCCTGCATCGCCATGGAGACCAGGGATTCGACGCGGGCGGTGTCATAAGAAGCGTCCAGTTCCTGGACGACTTCGCCCGCGATGTCTTTGAGCTCGCCGTAGCGCACGCCGAGCTCTTCGAGCTTCCGCTCCTTGATCAGGTTCGGCGATGCCGTACCTGCGCGGACCGCCGCCTCGGTGAAGCGTTCGGGCATGGCCGCCCGAACTTCTTCACTGCCGGCGCGCACGCGTACCTGGAGCGGGATGCCGCGGAACATCTGCACGAGGACTTGGGCCTCGCCGAACGAAACATCGGCCTCCGGTTGTTCGGCCATCAGTCCGGTTCCGGACGCAGCCCCCGCAGCTTCGCCGAAAATGTCCCGGGCCTTGGCCAGAATGAACTGCCAGTCCCCTTTGGAGGTGCGGTCCAGCGCGATGAAGTCGGCTGCATGGAACACGCTGATGACGCCTTGAACGGCCATCAGTTGGCGGATAGGTTCCGGAGCCCCGGCGATGTTATCCTTGGTATAGGTGGTACGAACCCCTGCGGGCAGGGATTCATCCATGTTCAGCTTCATGGAATTCGGGCTTGGTGTAGGTTCGATAGAAATGATTTTCATAACGAAATGCTCCTTTCCGTCAATTGAAAAGACCCGGACGCATGACGTCCAGGCCTGTTATAGGCTGTATGTTAATCCAGATCAACCAGATTCCGGTTCAAATATTTGTCCAACGTCTTGGTCAGATCAAAAACGGTATGGGCCAGATCCACATTCTCGAAGACGTGATCGCACTGATCGCGGTAAGCCATCTCATCTTCATAATGAGAGAGATATTTCTGAATCATGTCTTCGGAATCTCCGCTTTCTCTCATCCGCTCCTCGAGGGTATTCCGCTGCGCATAGATGAAGACAAGCACGACGCGGTCGCCATACAGCTTCTTGAGCGTCTCCGCACCGAAACGGTTCAAGATCAAATAAATGCTGCCGCTATTCTCGAACATATGTTCAATATCGGCGCTTTTGATGCCATATAAATGATCATTGACGGTACTGACCTCAATGAATTCACCGTTTGCCTGCGCCTGGACGAATTGGGCAGGGGAGATAAAGTGATAATCTTGACCGTCTTCCTCGGTTGCTCTCGGAGGTCTGGTGGTGTAAGAAATCACTTGCTTCATGCCCAGTGTAGATCCCGACATTTCAGCAACTGTTTTACGACCAGCTCCGTGCGGACCGGTGAATACAAAAATCATTTCCTTGTCCTTTAATGCGTACATGGAACATACCTCCTTATTTGTGAAAAGTGGGGGGTAAATCCTACGTGCCTGCAACGGTGTTGAAACGATTTTTGTCTAAGTAGGATCATTTTCAACCATAGTTATATTTTACATGGTTCAGGTTGTTCGGTAAAGGTCTGGCTTTGAAAACGCTTTTTCGACTAGCGGTTTCTGCCGCGTCCGCCTTTCGGCGCACCGTCTTTAGATGCAGATCCGCGAGGTGCTGATCCGCGGGTTCCACTGCCGCGAGGCGTGCCGCCGCGTGCGCCGAAGCTTTCGCTGCGGGAGCCGCGCTCCGCACTGCCGCTGCGCGCGCCGAAGCTGTCGCTGCGGGAGCCGCGCTCCGCATTGCCGCCGCGTCCACCGCCGCGGCCGCCGCGGGAAGCACCAGCGGCATCGTTACGTTCCGTACCGGCGTACTTGTTGTACGGCGAGAAGGAACGATCGCCGTTCTGTACGGTGCGCTTGCGGTCTGCACCTTCGCTGCGGCCTGCTGCGCGCGGAGCGCGCTCATCGCCGCGGCCCCAAGTGACGCGCGTCTTGCCAGCGCTTCGGCTGTCACCGCGGCCCGTTTCCACGCCTTCGGGTTCCTTGCTCACGGCGCGGCCCCATGTATTCGGATGGCGCTCCGAATTCACCTTCGACGGCCGTGCGCCTCTAGGCGCATCGCCGCGGCCTGTGCGGCCTGTGCCGTATTGCACGCCGGCTCTGTCTTCGCGTGCACCGGATCGGCCCCGGCCCTGGCGGCCTTCTCCGGCTCGCTCGCCGCGGCCAGTGCGGGAGCTGCCGCCGCTGCGGCGCCCGGAACCTCTGCCGCTGTGCTCAGCGAATTCCTCCGAAGTGGAGCGTACGCGGCGCTGTTGAGACTCGCCGCCGCGCAGCGACATTTTGATGCCTTTCTCGATCAGCTCGATCGTCGGCATATCCCGCTGCGTTGCGAAGGTAACGGCAACCCCCGTCTCACCGGCGCGGCCCGTACGGCCGATTCGGTGAATATAGCTCTCGGCATCCTGCGGTACATCGTAATTGAACACATGCGTAACGCCTTCGACATCCAATCCGCGTGCGGCAATGTCCGTTGCAACCAGGAGCTCGACGCGGCCATCGCGGAATCGTTTCATGACTTGCTCCCGCTTGGCTTGGGACAAGTCCCCGTGCAGCTCGTCGGACATTAGGCCCAATTCCTGCAGGGCTTCATTCAAGGCGATGGCTCTTGCTTTCGTACGGCAGAAAATCATCGCCAGATAAGGTCTGTACTGTTTGATGGCCGCAACCAAAGCGTCTAGCTTTTGGCGGTCGGTCGTCGGTACAAGCACTTGCTGAATTTCCGTCAATGTGACTTGTTTGCTTTGAATTTTGATCTCTCGCGGTTCTTTCATATAGGCCTTGGACAAGTTCATCACTTGGTCAGGCATGGTAGCGGAGAAGAGCAGAGTTTGGCGATAAGGAGACGTCTGGGCAATGATATCCTTCACTTCATGAAGGAAGCCCATGTGCAGCATCTGATCCGCTTCATCCAATACAAGTACTTTCAATTTATAGAAATTGATAGAACCGCGGCGAAGATGATCCAGCAGCCTTCCCGGAGTTCCTACTACTATATGTATGTTCCCTTGAAGTTTTCTAAGCTGTTTTTCTACATCCTGGCCGCCATAGGCCGCAAGCACCTTAGCTCCCGTAACGGGGGCTAGTGTTTTCAATTCGTTGGTGATCTGAATCGCGAGCTCCCGCGTAGGCGTCATAATCAGAGCTTGCACATCCGTGCTTTCTACATCGATGGTCTCTAATATCGGAAGAACGAAGGCTAGTGTTTTGCCTGTGCCTGTCTGTGCTTGTGCAATAACATCCGTGCCTTGCAGCAGCACGGGGATAGCTTCTCGTTGAATGGGGGTCGGATCTACGACGCCTCCTGCTTGTAATACTTGGACAAGACGTTCTCTAATTCCTAATGAGGCAAATCCATTTGACATGGTAAATTGGCCAGCTCCCTTTTTCCTACTATTTATAGGGAACTTTGGTCATTGACCAAAATCTCCCCGGTGTAAGACGATTCCCCCATTGTACAGGAATGCCAGACAAATGAAAACAGGAGCCGGCCTACATGCAGTAATTATCTTCTTTATATATAGAAGAAATTCATCAGAACGTTGTTTAATCTTCCGGCAAAACCTGCGCCGTACCGAAAACCCGTGATACGGTCTGGTTGAAATCCGTTAAAAGCGGCATCAGCGAATGCCCTTTCCAGCTTTCTTGCGCATAGTTGTTCATTTGGTTAAGAAAATCACGGTTGGCGGAAATGTAAACATCCATCACACTTGGTTGAAGCAGACGAATTTTCTCAGCCATAGCTTGTTTGAAACGATGGGAGAGAAGATCGTGATGAATCGCTGTTTCATAACTATTATATCCATTGCTTAGATCATTGGAGGGCAGATAATCGTTGAACGGGGCATTATCATTATAGAAGCCTTTCAGCGTACCTTGGTTGTTTGCTTCCTTGGTCGTGCCTTTGGTGCCCGTTGCGCTGCTGTCGATCATTAGGGCGACATAGGCGTTTTTATCCGTTGTCATAACGATGGCCGTATTCACACCATTCATGGCATTCAGCTGATTGGATAGGAATTGGTTGTATTCCAGCTTCGTATTATCGTGCTTGACCGGTCCGTAGAGCTGTTGCGTTTGGTAGGCTCTCTCGGAATCTGTCGATTTGTCGACAGGGGATCCGAAGTTGGTATGGTCCGGGCTCTTGCCATATTCCCTTCCGCCTTCCGTACATCCGGTTAAAGCCAGCATGAGGAATAGCATTCCAGAAATAGGAAAACCTAACTTACTGAGCATCATAAATGACCTCCCTTATCGCGTGTAATGTCTATTAGGATGGGATGTTTCTCTCCTTTTATTCGTGTTCACAAATATACACTTTTGTGCATAGAGAGGTGGGTGTATGGAAATAGCCATGGAGGGAAAATATATCGCTACAGAGCGGTTTAAGAACAATTTGTGAACTCTGCTCCAGCGATTGACAAAAACTTTTCACGAATTTATAGTTAATAAAGTGAATTGACATGGGCATGGCCATCGTGGTAAAAATAATGTTTTAAAAGTGGGGTTGATACAATGAGTCGATTGAAAAAGTTATGGCGTCTGCTACCCCTTCTAGCGGTAATGACGTTCTTGCTAACCGGGTGTGGAGACCCAACTCTGTCTGCTTTACAGCCAAAAGGTCCTGTTGCATCAGAGCAGCTATTCCTGATGAAATTAAGTCTCTTTATCATGGTTTTTGTCGTAATTGTCGTTTTTGCAATTTATGCGTATGTTTTGGTTCGCTACAAGAAACGCGATGGCGACAACAGCATACCGAAACAAGTGGAAGGAAGCCACGTGCTTGAGATCATCTGGACCGTCGTTCCGATTCTCTTGCTGTTAGTGCTTGCGGTGCCGACAGTATCCTACACTTTCAAACATTCTAAGAATTACACGCAGGACAAAGCCGCCGTTCACGTCAAAGTCACTGCACATCAATTCTGGTGGCAGTTCGAATATCCGGATCTGGGTATCGCAACAGCTCAAGAGCTTGTTGTACCAAAGGATAAAATCATTGCATTCGAACTCGTTTCCGCGGACGTTTCTCACGCATTCTGGGTACCATCCCTGGGCGGTAAAGTAGATACGAACCCTGGAATCTCCAATACGCTTTACTTGCAAGCTGATGAAATCTCCACGTTCCAAGGAAGATGTACAGAGCTTTGCGGAGCTTCTCACGCCTTGATGAATTTCACAGTTGAGTCTAAGAGTCAAGCTGATTTCGATGCTTGGGTAGCGAAAATGAAAGCGCCTGTTACTGTGCCGGCAACTGCACAGAAAGGTGAAGAACTTTTCAAAGAAAATTGTATGTCTTGCCACGCTGTTACAGCTAACGGCCCTGGTGTTGCTCCGAACCTCAAAGGTTTCGCAGACCGCGATACGCTTGCTGGTGTTCTGGAACATACGCCTGAGAAAATGGCTTTATGGATACATAATCCACAAGAGCAGAAGCCAGGTAACAAAATGCCGGCCTTCGGCAAAGAAGCAGGCGGCAAGCTTGACGATGCCCAAATTAACGATATCGTTCAGTACTTACAGACTTTGAAATAAACTTCTCAGGTAAAGGAGGTTCATACGTTGGCTCACTCTCATCCAGTAAAAAAACATACCGGACTTATGGATTGGCTTACAACAGTCGATCATAAGAAAATCGGTATCCTGTACTTACTTGCGGGCGGGTTCTTCTTCCTCGTAGGTGGACTTGAAGCCATTCTGATTCGGATTCAGCTGGCTTACCCCGACCAACATATTTTCGTCGGCGATGCATTTAACCAATTAACAACGATGCACGGAACTACGATGATTTTCTTTGCGGCGATGCCGGTCATCTTCGCATTCATGAATGCCATCGTTCCTCTACAAATCGGTGCAAGGGACGTTGCGTTCCCATTCGTGAACTCGCTTGGTTTCTGGCTGTTCTTCGCGGGCGGCATTCTGATGAACACAAGCTGGTTCTTGGGCGGTGCACCGGATGCCGGATGGACGGGGTACGCTCCGTTGTCCTCGATCACGGACTCCGGTTGGGGCCAAACGCTTGAAAATAACTTGCAAGGAACAGACTTCTATGTACTCGGTCTGCAAATTGCCGGTATCGGTACGCTTATCGGGGGGATTAACTTCCTCGTTACTATCATCAACATGCGTGCACCTGGTCTGACATATATGCGTATGCCGATGTTTACATGGGCTGCATTCATCACATCCGGTTTGATCGTTCTTGCTTTCCCTGCCATTACAGTCGCCTTGGTTGAGCTGATGTTTGACCGTGTCTTCGGCGGAGCATTCTTCGATGCAGCCAGAGGCGGTAACAACGTACTATGGGAGCATCTATTCTGGATCTTCGGTCACCCCGAAGTTTATATCTTGATCCTTCCTGCATTCGGTATCATCTCCGAGATCGTTTCGACGTTCTCTAAGAAACGTCTTTTCGGATATAGCTCCATGGTCTTCGCAACTGTGTTAATCGGTTTCTTGGGCTTCATGGTTTGGGTTCACCACATGTTCACAACAGGCTTGGGTCCGGTTGCCAACTCGATCTTCTCGATTGCAACGATGGCGATTGCGGTTCCTACAGGCGTTAAAATTTTCAACTGGTTGTTCACGCTATGGGGCGGACAAATCCGTTTCACAACGGCGAACGTCTTCGCAACGGCTTTCATCCCGACATTCGTTATGGGTGGAACGACAGGGGTTATGCTCGCGATTCCAGCGGCTGACTTCCAATATCACGATACGTATTTCGTAGTAGCTCACTTCCACTATGTTATCGTTGGTGGTCTGGTACTTGGCTTGTTCGCAGGTCTGTATTACTGGTGGCCCAAAATGTTCGGCCGCATGCTGAGCGAAGGTTTGGGTAAATTGCATTTCTGGTTGTTCTTCATCGGCTTCCATTTGACGTTCTTCCCGCAGCATTTCTTGGGTCTGATGGGGATGCCGCGTCGGGTATTTACGTACCAGCCAGGCTATGACCTGGAAGTAGGGAACTTGGTTTCTACAGTAGGCGCATTCTTGATGGGTCTTGGAACTATCGTGTTCTTGATCAACATCATCTCTACAATGAGAAAACCGGTTACAGCTGCAGCCGATCCATGGGATGGCCGCACATTGGAGTGGGCAATTCCTTCACCTGCACCTGAATACAACTTCAAACAAACTCCGCTCGTTCGCGGATATGATGCACTTTGGAAAGAGAAAATGGCTGGTAACAAACAGATGACTCCGGCTGAACCTGTTGGTTCGATTCATATGCCGTCCGCGTCGATCCTGCCGCTCGTTATGTCCATCGGCTTGTTCATTGCAGGTTTTGGTTTCATGTACAAAAACTACATTGTTGCAGGCGCGGGTTTGGTCATCACCCTGATCGCGATGTTCTTGCGTTCGGTCTATGACGACCACGGTTGGCATATTGAGAAAGAAGAGCTTGAAAATGACAAGGGGGTAAAGGCATGAGTAGTCATCACACGGGCGCACTGCCTGCTAATCCGGAAACGGCTACCCTCGAAGGGAAAAATAAGGTCCTCGGATTCTGGTTATTCCTTGGCGCCGAGGTTGTATTGTTCGGTTGCTTGTTCGCGACTTACATCGCGCTTCGCAACTCTGTTCCAGATGGTCCTACAGCAGAGGAAATTTTCAAGCTCAGCACAGTGGGCTGGTCGACATTTATCCTCTTAACAAGTAGTTTGACAAGTGTATTCGCGATTATCGCGATGCACAAACAAAAGCTTGGCCAACTATTGTTCTGGCTGTTGATTACGGTATTGTTCGGTCTTTCGTTCTTGGGTCTTGAGATTTATGAGTTCGTTGAGTATGTTCACGAAGGTCATAAGTTTACAACAAGTGCTTTCTCAACTTCGTTCTATACGCTTGTCGGGTTCCACGGAGCTCACGTAGCGTTCGGTATTTGCTGGATTACGCTGTTGATTTTACAAGGACTGAAGAAAGGTCTTACCGTTGTTACAGCTCCTAAGTTCTATGTAGCAGCACTGTACTGGCACTTTATTGACTTGGTTTGGGTATTTATCTTCACAGTCGTTTATCTGATGGGGAAGGTGGGTCACTAAGATGAGCAGCAACTCTCATGATACACACGCACCTAACAAACGAGTCAAACATGAATCTCCTTTGAATCACTACTTGTCTTACATTATCTCGATCCTGTTGACCATGCTTGCATTCGCAGTCGTTCTTTACGGAGACTTGGATCGTTCGTTCATTCTCATCTTTATCGTGACTTTGGCCCTTGTGCAAGCGGTCATTCAGTTGTTCTTCTGGATGCATGCCAAAGAAAGAGGTCACTTATTTCCACTGATCTTCATTGCGGGTGGAGCTTTCGTAGCTCTGACTGGTGTAATTACAGCCGTATATTGGATGTGGTGGTAAGCCATCAAGGAAGAGGCAACTTTGTCTAGGCAAAGTGCCTCCTCTTTGTTTTCAAGCGAGTTGAAAGGAGAAAGAGATCAGCTATGGGCCAAATTGGTGGATTTTTCGAGTTGTGGAGTCCTGTATTACTATTGGTGGTCGTTGTTGTCGGATATGTATATCATCGCTTTGTCACTAAGGGGAATGGGCAGCCTGCAAATTTCGAGACGGTTTCGGCCAGCCAGCGGATCTCTTTCTACAGTGGACTCGCGCTATTCTACATCGGTCAAGGCAGTCCGATTAATTATATCGGCCATCACTACTTGTTCAGTATGCATATGCTTCAACAAACGCTTCTGTATTTAGTCGTGCCGATTCTGATCTGGCAAGGGATGCGGGGATGGATGCTGCAGCCGCTGATGAAGAATGCTATTTTCCGCGTTGTGCTTACCTTTTTTACCCGTCCGCTCATTGCGCTTTTCTTATTTAACATGCTCTTCTCGATTTATCATATGCCGGTGATTATGGATTACTTGATGACCAATGATCTGGCATTGTTCGGCTACCATACGGTACTGCTGTTTACAGCGTTCATGATGTGGTTCCCTGTCTTCTGTCCGATCGATGAGCTGAATCGCTTGAACGATCTGAAGAAGATGGCCTATATCTTCGGTAATGGCGTCTTGCTGACACCGGCCTGTGCGCTTATTATTTTCGCAGACACGATCATTTATGACATGTATGCGAATGTGACGGTGCCGTTCCCTCATTTGTCGCCTCTTGATGATCAACAGCTTGGCGGTGTTCTTATGAAAATCGTTCAAGAAGTCGTCTATGGCGGTGTTCTTGCGTATATCTTCTTCCGTTGGTATCGCAGAGAGCGGAAGGATGACGACGATATGGAGCTGACGGAAGTACAAGAGGGCTTGAATAATCAGGGCGGGAACTGGAATCGCGCTTAGAAGAAAGGATTTAGGGAGATGCACATTTTACCGACGATTTCTACGATGTTTATTGTGATCAGCGCCATCTTTGTCGGGTTCGGCTGGTATCATATTGTGAAAGGCAACCGGGACACGCATCAGAAGCTGATGGTCCTGGGAGCGATCTTCGCATTGGCGTTCTTCATTATCTATATGTCTCGCACGCTGTTCGAAGGCAATACTTCATTTGGCGGGCCCGAGAGCTTGAGGCTGCCGTATCATTTATTCCTATTCTTCCATATTGCTCTGGCAACGCTCGGCGGTGTTCTTGGTTTGATCACGCTGTGGCTGGCTTATAAGAACAAGTTCCTGAAGCATAAAAAGGTTGGAAGAGTGGCGGCGATCGTGTGGCTGCTTACAGCGCCTACCGGTGTGATGGTGTATGTTCTGCTGTATCTGATGTATCCGGGCGGTACGACGAAGCCTGTGATTGATGCGATATTTGGTTTATAAAAGAAAACCGAGCCTGTGGATGTTCACGGGTTCGGTTTTTTTGTTGTGAGCAAATACTAACGGACACACGGGCCTTTATTCATTGAAAAAGGGCTTTTTGGAACGTCTAACGGACACACGTGCAGTTATTTGCCCATTTGGGGCGCGGTTTGCTTCAAAAACCTGACAATAAGGTACGCTGTGTCCGTTAGAATAGGCAAGGTGAGGTTTGGCCTTAGCCGGTGGCAGCCAAAACGGGTCGGCCAATTCAGCGGGGTGGTTGTCATATTTTACAAGATGACGGTGGTCAATTATTTAGGTAACCTAATAGAATCAAGATATAGTTAAGGAGTGCATCATGAGTAATCATCAGACATCATTGCAAGCTTCAAGCAAGAAAGCAGGGGCGGCGGAGCGGTTCACCTCTACCGGCTTTATTTTGGCTGCGATCGGCAGTTCGGTCGGGCTGGGTAACATGTGGAAGTTCCCTTATATTACGGGCAAGTATGGGGGGGCTGCTTTTTTCCTGCTTTTTATCGTGTGCTTAATCATAGTCGGGCTGCCGATTCTGCTGGCAGAGATGACGATCGGCCGCGGCGGCAGAGGGAACGCATCCGTGTCCTTTGTGAATTTGACAGGCAAAAAATACTGGGGAGCCTTCGGGTTACTGTCGATCATCACCGCTTTCATGATTATGTCGTACTATGCCGTCGTTGCAGGCTGGACGCTTCATTACACAGCCCAGTCGTTTACCGGACTCTTGTTCCAAAATGGCTCGGATTATAAAGAGAAGTTTGTATCGTTTGCCGGCGGTTACTGGCCAATTTTCTGGCAAGCCCTCGTTATGCTCATCACAGGCGGAATTATCGCCAAAGGGATATCGGGCGGGATTGAGAAATTCAACAAAATTTTGATCCCTGGATTTTTGGTGATCTTACTGGTGTTGATGGTCCGCTCGCTTACACTACCAGGGGCTTCGGAAGGGGTATCGTTCTTCCTGAATCCGGATTTCTCCAAGCTCAATGCGGAGTCTGCGCTTGTTGCGCTGGGACATGCCTTCTTCTCCTTGTCGTTAGGCATGGGTTGTATGCTGACGTACGGTTCCTATGTGGAAAAAAGACAATCGCTTGGCGCAGCAACGCTGGCCATCGGCTTTGGCGATCTGCTCTATGCCTTCATTGCCGGTTTGGTCATTTTCCCTACGGTGTTCTCCTACGGGCTGAAGCCTGGCGAAGGTGTGGGCTTAGCGTTCATGGCGCTGCCTGCCGCGTTCTCGCAGATGCCTTTCGGTGCTTTCTTCGGGGGGTTATTCTTCCTGCTGCTTGCTATTGCGGCCTTGACGTCGGCAATTTCCATTCTGGAAGTGCCGGTCGCCTATGCGATGCATAAATGGCAGTGGAGCCGTAAAAAAGCAGCTACGATTCTTTCCGTTCTGTGCTTCTTGGTAGGGGTTCCATCCGGCCTATCCGTCGGAGGGGTTCTCGGCAATTTCACGCCTGGCGGCAAAAGCATTTTTGACTGGATGGATTTCACCACCTCATATGTTTTGATGCCGTTCGGCGGGTTAATCGTGACCTTGTTCACTGCGTATGCGTGGAAAAAGGCGGGGGAAGAAGCCGGCCTGACGGGCTTCTGGTACAAGGCATGGATGTTCCTGCTGCGTTATGTGGCACCGATTCTCATTATCTTCGTTTTCTTGTACTCGGTAGGTTTGATCAAGTTTAACTAATGTACGAAGGCAAAAGCGGGCGCGTCCTGCTTTTGCCTTTTTTGCGCGGTGGCCGCAGCATTTCAGTTATTTTCCAAATTCCTGTAAACTAGGGATAGGCAAGTTACTTCGACAGGAAGGCAGGTGCAGAACGTGACATACCCGCTGACGGTAGACAACGTCTCCAAGCAGTACGGCGAGAAGACCGCCGTGAACTCGATTAACCTTCGCGTGAAGCAAGGCGAAATTTACGGGCTGTTAGGCGCGAACGGAGCCGGGAAGACGACAACGATGCGCATGGTGTTAGGCCTTATTTATCCGGATGCCGGAAGCATTATGTGGCAAGGGCGCGGTTACCGCGAGGAGCTGACGCGTTTGATGGGCTATTTGCCGGAAGAGCGCGGCTTGTATCCCAAGATCAAAGTAAGCGAGCAAATCATTTATTTAGCCGAGCTCAGGGGCTTAACCCGCAAGCGAGCGGAGGCCGCGCTCAAGACTTGGCTGGAACGGTTCGAAGTGCCGGAATACTATCATAAAAAAGTCGAAGAGCTATCCAAAGGGAACCAGCAGAAAATTCAATTCATTGCCGCCGTCATACATAATCCTGATATCTTAGTTCTGGATGAAGCTTTCAGCGGGCTTGATCCGGTGAATGTGGAATTGTTGAAGAAGATGGTCAAACTCTTGCGCGACGAAGGAAAAACGATCTTGTTCTCCAGTCACCGCATGGATCATGTGGAAGAGCTGTGCGAACATATTTGTATCCTGCACCGCTCGAATACGATCTTGCAGGGCAGCTTGAAGGAGATCAAAGCGTCTTTTCCGAAGGAGCGTATCGTGCTGGAGACGGAGGAGCAGGTCGAAGGTTTGGAGCGGCTTCCGGGCGTAAGGGCGGCCGAGCGGCAGCAGAGCGGGTACCAATTGCGCATCGATTCGTCAGCCGATCCGCAGTCTATTTTGCGGCATGCCATGGAGCAGTCCAGCATCCAACGCTTTCAAATTATGGAGCCCACACTGAACGAAATTTTTATTCAAAAGGTGGGAAACGCACATGAATAGCACGCTAACCGTTATCAAATTTACGTATATGACCCGTTTCCGTTCCAAGTCGTTCCGCGTAATGTGTCTGATCCTGATCGTCCTGCTGTCCGTGCTCATCCATCTGCCTGCAATCATGGCCAAGCTATCTTCGCAGGAGGCGGCCACGGTCGGCGTCTTCCCGGGCAAACAAGCGGAAATTGCGAATAAGCTGGCCGCTTACTACAATACGCAGAATAACCCGGACATTAAGATAGTCCCGTTACAGGATGCCGGCAGCGCTGCGGGAAATGAGGCGCTGGCCAAGCAGCTCATCGCGGACAAGAAGATCAAAGGCTATCTGGAATTTACAGATGCGGCGGCAGCCGGCTTCCCCAAAGCCGTCTACAAATCTCCAGGCGCAATGGAGTTCTCGCTCAAGAGCAAGCTCCAAACCGGACTGCAGCTTGTGAAGACGGATGTCGCCCTGCAGGGCGCAGGCATAGCGTCTGAACAGAAAGCGATCATTCAGGCGCCCGTTTCGCTGGAAACCGTGCAGATCATGCTGAATGATCAGGGGGCAGCAGGCAAAACCGAATCGCAAATGGTGATGTCCTATGCGCTCGTATATGTAATGCTGTTCATGCTGTACATGGGTGTTATCGGTTTCGGCAACATGGTAGCGATGGAGATTACCGCCGAGAAGAGCTCACGGGTGATGGAGCTGCTCATTACGAGCGTAGCGCCGCTGAAGCAGATGTTCGGGAAGATCGTCGGCATCTGCTTGCTGGCGCTCACGCAAATTGCGCTATCCATCGCTGTCGCCGTCGTCAATCTCAGCTTGTCGAGCGGCAGCCGGCTCGTCTCGCAGATGAACTTGAACTGGGAAGACATGCAGATCTCGCTTATCGCATATTTCTTGATCTTCTATCTGTTGGGCTTCTTCATCTATGCCACGGTTTTCGCAGCGGTGGGCTCCTTGGTCAGCCGAACGGAGGATGTGGGGCAGGCGATTATGCCGGTTACGATGCTGATCGTTGCGGCCTTCATGATCGCGATCTTCGGGCTGAACAACCCGAATGCCGGCTTCGTCGTCACGATGTCCTTCGTGCCGTTCTTCTCCCCGCTGATCATGTTCCTGCGGATCGGCATGAGCTCTCCCGCTATCTGGGAGGTGTGGCTGTCCATCGCGATACAATTGGTTGCGATCGGCGCTATGGCGTGGATCGCCGCCAAAATATACCGCACAGGCGTACTGATGTACGGCAAACGGCCTACCTGGCGGGAGCTTAGGAAGGCGATGCGGGCTTATAAGGTTTAGACAAATGAAAACCCTAGAACATTCATCCTTGAATGATCTAGGGTTTTTATCATGAAGTCGCACGGGGGTTCGTTCCCTTCATGATCCATGTGATCCATGTCACAAGCCCCCCTGAATGGGTGTGACATTTTTCACTTACAGGGCTTATGCATTTGATTAAAGTAAAGCTATACAAACTTGATTAAGGGAGAGTGATGGTGATGCTTACAGGAGTCATTTTGGCCGGTGGAGCGAACCGTCGGATGAAGGGAGAACTGAAAGCATTGCTTCCGTTTGGCGGACAGCCTCTCATTGTCCGGCAAGTGGATCGGATGAGGACCGTGTGTGATGAAATTATCGTCGTAACTAACGATCCCAGGCCATATCTTCCGATTCTGGATCGCTCCGTACGCATTATTACTGATTTTTTCGCTGGTCATGGGACACTCGGCGGCATGCACGCGGCATTATCGTTAGCCAAGCATAACTCTGTATGGGTCGTAGGCTGCGATATGCCATTCATTTCATCCCAAGCCGCTGAGCTTATGCGGAACAGAAAGCAGGATGGCTTTGAGGCTGTGATTCCGCTCGTGGCGGGTAAGTTAATTCCCCTTCATGGCATTTATGACCGCGCATGCACAACGAGAATTGTTCCACTGTTGGATAGAGGTGAAACCACGCTATCGGCTTTACTGGATCATATCTTCTGGAGCGAGTTAGCGGATAGATACTTTCAGGAGAACGGAGTCGATCTGAATTTCATTTCCAGTATGAAGACTATGGAGGAGTACGAGGCTTTGCAAAACATTTGGATGCCGGGGATGTAACCAAAGATTCCGTTTTAAGTTGAGCGGATGTGATATGAATCACAGTGGTTGCGGGAGAATGCTTCTACAATAGGGACATAGCACAGCTAATTGAAAGTTGGAGGCGGGTCTTATATGAATGCTAGAAAGTTAGGCAATGAACAACCAGATCGAGTAAGGACCGATAAAGCGGATCAGGAACCAGCACTGAAGGGCACATTTGCCGCAGTCATGCTGCTAGGTGCATTTCTGGCCATAAGCTGGGTTGCTGTTTTCATATTATTTCTTGCAAGACAATAGTACAGATCATTATTCATTAAGGTGGGGTAGGCCATGCATATTCATAAACTAGAGAAAATTTGGCTAACAATTGGAATCAGTATGCTATTCGTGTTTCTCGGCGTATTGGGTGTCTCCGCATTTGCCATGGGGGTAAAGCCGCCGAGCGAGCATCATCATCAGATTGATCCTTCCAAGGTCCAAGAGACGGCTCCATTCGACAAACCCGGTTTGCATCAGACAGGGGAGAAAGAGTACGAAGCGGTGATGACCGCTTTTACCTTCGGCTATGCGCCGGATAAAATGGAAGTGCCTCTAGGAGCTACGATTAATTTTATCGTCACGAGCCAGGATGTCGTACACGGCTTTGAGATTCCGGGGACGAACGTCAATATGATGATTGTTCCAGGGGAAGTGAGCCATGTGAGCCATACATTTACGAAGCCGGGCGAGTACCTCATCTTATGCAATGAATATTGCGGTGGGGCGCACGAATATATGAAAACAACCATTATCGTAAAATGACAGAAAGTTTCACAGAAGGGGGGATATCCGCATGAAGTTAAAACGTTTGGATAGGTTTGAACACAAATTCGATCTCAAAGACGGTAAGCTTGTCGTTGCTCATATCATCGTCGCTTTCATTGCTTTGCTCATTGGAGGATTCGCCGGGCTGCTGCAAACGATGGTGAAGAGCGGGACGATTAAACTGCCATATGGCATCGGCTATTATGAGTTGTTGACGGCGCACGGTGTTTTGATGGGGATTGTGTTTACGACTTACTTTATTATTGGTTTTCTATACTCCGGCATCTCATATACGTTGGGCGGTAAATTGCTGCCGATTGTACACCGTATGGGTTGGCTTGGGTTTGCTTTATTGACGGCGGGAACAGCCCTCGGAGTCGTTATGGTTTTGACGGGAAAAGCGAGCGTGCTCTATACGTTCTACGCACCTATGAAAGCTTCCCCTTACTTTTATATCGGATTAGCCCTATTAGTGGTGGGCAGCTGGATTAGCGGGTGGGGGATCTTCTACCAAATGAAGTATTGGAAAAAAACGCATAAAGGCAAGCTCTCTCCGCTGTTCGCTTTCATGGCGGTCATCACGTTCCTGATGTGGCAAATTGCTACGCTCGGTGTTGCCGCCGAGGTTCTGATTCAGCTCATTCCATGGTCCTTCGGATGGGTGGAAACGATCAATGTGATGCTCAGCCGCACCCTGTTCTGGTATTTCGGCCACCCGCTCGTGTATTTCTGGCTGATGCCTGCGTATATGTGCTGGTATGTGATCATTCCGAAGATTATAGGAGGCCGCATTTATAGCGATGCGCTAGCCAGACTATCCTTTGTCCTTCTGCTGCTCTTCTCGATTCCTGTAGGCTTTCACCATCAGCTGATGGAGCCGGGTATCAGTTCATTCTGGAAGTACCTGCAGGTTGTCTTGACCTTCATGGTTGTTGTTCCGTCGCTGATGACGGCCTTCTCGTTATTTGCGACATTTGAGCTGAATGGCCGTGCCAAAGGAGCTAAGGGCTTGTTCGGTTGGGTCAAAGTGATGCCATGGAAAGATGTGCGGTTTTTTGCACCGTTCATGGGGATGTTGATCTTTATTCCGGCCGGCGCAGGCGGTTTAATTAATGCCAGTAACCAAATGAACGCAGTCGTCCATAATACACTTTGGGTGACCGGACATTTTCATTTAACCGTCGCGACAAGCGTGGCGTTAACGTTCTTCGGGATCACCTACTGGCTGCTGCCGGCCGTGACAGGCCGAGTGCTTACGCCGCGAATGAATAAACTTGGCATCATACAAGCCGTCATTTGGTGTGCAGGCATGTTCCTGATGTCAGGCGCCATGCATCTAGTCGGACTCTTCGGTGCGCCGCGGAGAACCGCATTCACGACCTATGAGGGGCATGCGGATGCAGCAGGCTGGATGCCGTACTATGTGTTCATGGCGGTTGGAGGCACCGTATTATTCATTGGCGTTCTGTTGATGGTGTACAACGTCTTCGCACTGCTTCGGGCGCCGAAGGGCGTAACCGAGTATCCGGTCGGCGAAGCCATGGAACAGGCTGAAGCGACTCCCGCTTATCTGGACCGATGGAGTGTGTGGATCAGTTTGTCGGTGGTGTTAATTTTGATTGCTTATACGATACCGTTAATGGATATGATGATGCAGCCAGGTGTCGGCTCCAAAGGTTTTGTGACTTGGTAACGTGAACTTGAGCACCAGTTTGAAGTGGAAAAAGGCTGGTGCTTTTTCTTCAAGTTATGTTGTGAAATATTTCACAAAATATACGTGGAACTGTTACTCCGAAAGTCCCTGATTGTGACATTTATCATAGTTGCAAGCAGGCCTTGAAGATTAAGCTAAGATCAGAAGACACAACCAGCGGCAACTCATCACTTAACTATAGAGGAGTGGATCGGCTATGGCAATGAAAGAGATGAAGATGAAGGAGCAAATCTCCGCGCAGGATGAAGTGGATCAGTTGGTTGCAAGAGCTAAGCTTGCGCAGCAAGCTTATATGGAATTGGATCAAGAACAGGTGGATGCCATCGTCCAGCAAATGGCGCTTGCCGGGATCGGCAGTCATATGACGCTTGCCAAGCTGGCTGTCGAAGAAACGGGCCGAGGCGTCTATGAGGATAAAATTACGAAAAATTTATTCGCTACGGAGTACATCTATCATAGCATCAAAAACAACAAGACCGTCGGCGTGATTGAGGAAAATACCTTTGAAAGCTACCGGATGGTAGCCGAACCGATTGGCATTATTGCCGGGGTAACGCCCGTCACGAATCCGACTTCGACGACGATGTTCAAGTCATTAATAGCAGCCAAAACCCGAAATCCCATCATATTCGCATTCCATCCGTCCGCTCAGCAATCCAGTGCCGCGGCTGCTGCAGCGCTGCTGGATGCCGCTGTGAAAGCAGGAGCCCCCGAGCATTGCATCCAGTGGGTGAAGCATCCGTCCGTGGAAGCTACTCAACGGCTGATGAATCACGCGGATGTCGCGTTGGTTCTGGCTACAGGCGGATCTTCCATGGTGAAGGCCGCATACAGCACAGGTAAACCGGCACTTGGTGTCGGCCCCGGCAACGTGCCTTGCTTTATCGAGAGATCGGCGAATTTACCTCAGGCCGTCAATGATTTGATTTTGTCCAAAACATTCGACAATGGCATGATATGTGCGTCCGAGCAGTCCGTTATTATCGAAGAAGCCGTTTACGCTGAAACGAAAAAGCTCATGGCGGATCAAGGGTGTTATTTCCTGGGCAAGGAGGAGACCGAGGCCGTATCCAAGCTTGTCATCAACTCGGACAAATGCGCAGTCAATGCCGTTATCGTCGGTCAATCCGCTGTGAGAATCGCGGAGATGGCAGGCGTCAAAGTACCGGCAACGACGAAAGTACTGGTCGCTGAGCTTACTGGCGTAGGGGAAGCCTTTCCTTTATCTGCCGAGAAATTAAGCCCTGTGCTTGCCTGCTATAAGGTGAAAACGGCGGAGCAAGGGATAGATCGGGCGGCCGAAGTGGTCAGATTCGGCGGTATGGGCCATTCCTCGGTCATCCATTCGCAAAACAAGGATGTGATCGAAGCCTTCGCAGCTAAGCTGCAGACAGGACGCGTAATTGTAAATTCGCCGTCTACGCATGGCGCTATCGGGGACATCTATAACACCAACCTGCCTTCGTTAACCCTTGGCTGCGGATCTTACGGACATAACTCCACAACCTCCAATGTGAGTGCCGTGAACCTGATCAACGTGAAGAGAGTTGCTTATCGGACGGTTAATATGCAGTGGTTTAAAATACCGCCCAAAATTTACTTTGAGAAGGGCGCTACGCAATATCTGGAGAAAATGCCTGACATCACGCGCGTAATGATCGTTACGGATCCTATGATGGTGAAGCTGGGCTACGTAGAGCGGGTCGAATATTATCTGCGTAAGCGTAAGCTGCCCGTCTACATCGAAGTCTTCTCGGATGTTGAACCGGATCCGTCTGTTGAAACCGTAGAGCGAGGCAGAGCGCAGATGGCAAGCTTCGGGCCAGATTGTATTATTGCCTTGGGCGGCGGCTCTCCTATGGATGCAGCCAAAGCGATGTGGCTTTTCTACGAATATCCGGATACGAGCTTCGATGCCTTGAAACAGAAATTCATGGATATTCGGAAACGGGTTTACAAGTATCCGCGGCTAGGACGCAAAGCTAAGTTCGTTGCGATTCCAACCACTTCGGGTACAGGATCCGAAGTGACTTCCTTCGCGGTCATCACCGATAAGCAGAAAGGTAATACCAAGTACCCGCTGGCGGATTACGAGCTGACTCCGGACGTTGCCATCATTGATCCTGACTATGTCTACAGCTTGCCGAAGACAGCTGTTGCCGACACCGGCATGGACGTTCTGACGCACGCGATCGAGTCTTATGTATCCGTCATGGCCAATGATTACTCGGATGGTTTGGCCCTGAAGGCGATCCAGCTGGTGTTCCACAACCTGGAGAAATCCTATGCCACCGGCGATCCTGTCGCACGGGAGAAAATGCATAATGCCTCAACGATAGCGGGGATGGCTTTCGCGAATGCGTTCCTTGGCATTAACCACAGCTTGGCTCACAAATGGGGCGGCGAATATCATACGGCTCACGGCCGCACCAATGCGATCCTGATGCCGCATGTCATCCGCTATAACGCCAAGCTGCCGACAAAGTTTACATCGTTCCCGAAATACGATCACTTCGTGGCGGACCAGCGATATGCCGAGATCGCCCGGATGCTGGGGCTTTCTGCCCAAACAACGGAAGAAGGCGTCAACAGCCTGATCGAAGCCATTCGCCAATTGAATCAGAAGCTCGGTATTCCTGAGAAATTCCAGGATCTGGGCTTCAATCCTGAACAATTCGAGGCACGTGTCGATTACTTAGCGGACCGGGCTTTCGAAGATCAATGTACGACTGCGAATCCACGGATGCCTTTAGTCACAGAGTTAGCAGATGTTTATCGCAATGCGTTCTACGGCAAGTTCGAGTAAATGGAAATCAATCATCTAGCGAAATGCGGAGGTGCCGACAATGGCTGTACGAGAAGCAGATGTGCATATGAATAGTTGGAGAGGCTTTACGAAAGGCAAGTGGGAGCATCAGGTTGATGTCAAAGATTTCATTGATACAAATGTGACCCCCTACACTGGGAATCATGCCTTCTTAGCTGGTCCTACGGAAGCTACGGAAGAGCTATGGCGAATGGTCAGTGAATTGACCCGCAAGGAAAGGGAGAACGGCGGCGTTCTGGACGTGGACGTCAATACCGTATCCACAATTACCTCGCATGCGCCGGGTTATATTGCCCGGGAGAAAGAACAGATCGTCGGGCTGCAAACCGACGCGCCTTTGAAGCGCTCCATACAGCCTTTTGGCGGCATCCGTATGGCCGTAGATGCATGCGAAGCTTACGGTTTCAAGCTGCCTGAAGACATGGTCCGTCTGTTCACAGATATTCGCAAAACGCATAACCAAGGCGTATTCGACGCTTACACCACGGAGATGAAAACAGCCCGCAAAGCGGGGATCATCACAGGTCTTCCGGATGCATACGGACGTGGACGCATCATCGGCGATTATCGGCGTGTGGCCTTATATGGCGTGGACCGATTAATTGAGGAGAAAAAGAAGGACCTGCTTCAACTTGAAGTAGACGCCATTACCGAGGACGTCATCCGGCTTCGTGAAGAATTGTCCGAGCAAATCCGCAGTCTGCATGAACTGAAGCAGATGGCGAAGTCTTACGGCTATGATATTTCATCGCCGGCGGCTAATGCCCGCGAAGCCGTACAGTGGGTGTACTTCGCTTATTTGGCTGCCATTAAGGAGCAGAATGGCGCAGCTATGAGCCTTGGCCGCGTATCCAGCTTCCTCGATATATATGTCGAACGAGATTTGCAGGAGGGTACTCTGACGGAAGAGCAAGCGCAGGAACTCGTTGACCATTTGGTTATGAAGCTGCGTATCGTTAAGTTTTTGCGCACGCCGGATTATAATGAACTGTTTAGCGGAGATCCGACTTGGGTAACGGAGTCGATCGGGGGGATGGGACTGGACGGCAGGCCGCGTGTTACCAAAAATTCCTTCCGCTTCCTTCATACCTTGTACAACTTGGGTCCCGCCCCTGAGCCAAACCTAACGGTACTATGGTCTACGCAGCTTCCCGAAGATTTCAAAGCGTTCTGTGCGAAGGTATCGGCGGAGACCAGTTCGATTCAATATGAGAATGATGATCTCATGCGTCCTTATTATGGAGACGATTACGGCATCGCCTGCTGCGTCTCGGCGATGCGGATCGGCAAACAAATGCAATTCTTCGGCGCCCGCGCCAATCTAGCGAAAGCATTGCTGTATGCCATCAACGGCGGTGTGGATGAGAAGCTTGGCATTCAAGTCGGACCTAAACTGGCTCCAATCGCTTCTGAAGTTCTGAACTATGAAGAAGTGGCGGAGAGATTCGATACTATCATGGAGTGGCTGGCGAAGCTGTACATGAACACGCTGAATGTCATTCACTATATGCACGATAAATACTGCTACGAGCGGTTAGAAATGGCATTACATGACCGCGAGATTCTACGAACGATGGCCTGCGGCATTGCCGGATTATCCGTAGTCGCCGACTCGCTCAGCGCCATCCGACATGCCAAAGTGCGCCCGATCCGTAACGACAAGGGGATTGCCGTCGATTATGAGATCGAAGGGGATTATCCGCAGTACGGGAACAACGATGAGCGCGTGGACACAATTGCCGTCCAGTTGGCCGAAACGTTCATGAATAAGCTCCGCAAGCATCAAACTTACCGCGGCGCGGTTCCGACGATGTCCGTTCTGACGATTACATCCAATGTCGTCTATGGCAAAAAGACAGGAAGCACGCCAGATGGACGGAAAGCGGGCGAGCCATTCGCACCGGGCGCGAATCCGATGCACGGACGCGACCGTAAAGGGGCTTTGGCCTCACTGGCATCCGTATCCAAAATTCCGTATGAGCATTGCCTTGACGGTATTTCCAATACGTTCTCCATTGTGCCGAAGGCGCTCGGGCGTGAAGAAGATACGCGCATATCGAACCTCGTGGCTCTGCTGGATGGCTACATGGCGAACCAAGGGCACCATTTGAATATTAACGTGTTCGACCGCGCTCAGCTGCTAGATGCCATGGAGCATCCGGAGCAGTATCCGCAGCTCACGATTCGCGTATCCGGTTACGCGGTTAACTTCATCAAGCTGACTCGCGAACAGCAGCTTGATGTCATTCACCGTACCTTCCATGGGACGATGTGAGAACAGAAAGGGGTGCAGACCCGATGAAAGGACGCATTCATTCCTTCGACACCTTCGGCACCGTTGACGGTCCGGGCATCCGCTTCGTGCTTTTCATGCAGGGTTGTGCGCTGAAATGTCAATACTGCCACAATCCGGATTCATGGGAAATGAACGCAGGAAGGCAGATGGACGTAGAGGAGATATTAGCGGAAATAGAGCCTTACTTGGCGTATTATCAACGATCCGGAGGGGGAATTACCGTGACAGGGGGGGAGCCGACCTTGCAAGCTCCCTTCCTGGCTCGTCTGTTTGCCGAGTGCAAACGACGTTATGGCTTGCATACGGTATTGGACACCAACGGTTTCTGTGAGCAAGGTCATGCCAATGAGCTGCTGAGCGTTACCGATTTGGTCCTGCTGGATCTGAAACAAATAAATCCTGACAAGCACATCGAACTTACGGCTCAGCCGAATGACCGGATCAAGCGCTTTGCCGTTCATTTGAACGAGATCCATAAACCCGCTTGGATCCGTCATGTTTTAGTCCCCGGTTGGACGGATGACTACTCGGATTTACTTGAATTGGGCAGGTTCATCGGGTCTTTGGACAACGTGAAGAAAATAGAGCTGCTCCCCTATCACAGGATGGGGGTGTATAAATGGCAGCAAATGGGCAAAACGTATCCGCTCGAGAGCTGCCCCATTCCAACCGATCGGGATGTTGCCCGTGCGCGAAGCATTATTGATGAGGGCATTCAAGCCAGCCCCAAAGAAGTGATCATGGATATCCATACAAATAGCGCCGGACTTTGATCCGGCACTATTTGTTATGTACTCTTACACTTCGAGTCTCCGATCGGGGATGATGTGATGTAACGCACAGCAAGAGTCAACGGTTGAATTTATACTATAGTTAGAAGTAAACGCCGTACTTTGGAGGGATTGTAAATGGCCATACATGCAATAAGCTCCATTTTGGGAATAGCCGCCTCGAACCCGTCTGAACTTGAGTTTGCCACCGATCGATTGCGGGAAGAGCACGATCGGCTGCGACACCAATTGAGAATTCTTGAAACAAGCGCCAAGGAAGTGGGATTGCTGAACGATCCTGCGAAGGGAATCCAAGTTCTGCATGATTTAAGGCAGCAAACTTCAGCGTTTGTTCAAGCTCTGGAGCGTCACGCCGAGTGGGAAGACCAGGAGTTGTTTCCCTTCCTGCAGGATTATTTCGACAGACAACCCGTTCCATCGATCACACCCTCTTTCTGGGTACTTGAAAAAGATCATCAATTGGCGCTTTTATTTATTCAAACGTTTCATGAAGCTGTTATCGATTTAACGCCGTTAGTCGCCAAAAAGCAGCTCGTTGAGGCAACGGCACATCTCATCCAGGCTTGTTTGATCCTTAACGACCACTTGACCATGGAGGAGCAGCTCGTATTCCCTTTGGCAGAAAAAGTGCTAACCGATTTAGAATACTTTTTCTCATAGGTGAAATGACGGCACGCTACACAAGGAGGAGATATTCAATGATTATTGAGCTCGGTTATCCCATTCATGAGATGCAAACCACCCCTTTCAAGCAGGTTGTACAACGATTGAAGGATGAGCACGATGCGTTAAAGAAGGAGCTCGACCTTGTCCAGGATAAAACGAACCATTTACGCGGTTCAGATGAATGGACGGATCTACTTCGAGAAATTCGGAAACAAATGGCCGCATTCATGACACAGCTGGAAGAGCACGAGCATTGGGAAGAAGAGGAAGCGCTTCCTCTCCTTGCACGATATGCCAATCAGGGCATGGAGCCGTCTTTTATAACTTCGACATGGGTCATGGAAGAGGATCACAAGCAGGCGGAACGCTTCGTTCGCTCGTTCAATGAAATTGCGGATCAATGTATGGCAACGAACGGCAAGGAGTTGAAGAGAGTGATCTCGCTGCTTCGTGTGGCATGTTCGGTATTGAATGAGCATCTCCTCGCGGAAGAGGAAATGTTCTTCCCAGTAGCTGATCAAATGTTAAATGAACGATAATATGAGGTTCTTCTGAGGCGCTCTCATCCCGGTATCATTCGGGGAGGGCGCCTGTTATTTGTGAGCAAACGGGATTGAAACTTCAACAAAAAAAAGACCGCTCAGATTGAACGGTCTCTTCCTGGTTTCATCATTTTTAAATATGTCTCGGACGTATGGTTCCGGTAGGTTTGTTTTTTGTGCCTTCTTTTTTGTGAGTGAGTACATGGCGAAGCAGCGGCAGGAGGTAGTGGTCGACGCCGAATTTGCCTGTATTTGCTCCCCCTAGGAACAAGATCCCGCCAATGAGGATGAACCATGGGTTCGTGCTTACGGTGCCGGCGAACATGAACATGAAGTTCATGAGAAGTCCGCAAAAGGCCGCCGCGGTTGTGAAAGCTCCGAGAATTAAGCCAAGGCCGACCAGGAATTCACCTAACGGGATCAGGAAGTTAATAATCTTGACATTCGGCAATGCGAAGTTGGTTACAAAAGCGGTGAAAGTCGGATAAATAAGCTCGTTCGTCGCTTTGTCGATAACCGGGTTATTCACCGCATTATTGAGGAACCCTCCGGCATTGAAGTTCCCCATCAATTTTTCCCATCCGTGCGTAAGCCATTCATACCCTAGATACAATCGAACGAATAGAAGAACTGCAGCAGCGTACTTATTCTCTCTAAGCCAGTTCACTAACATCACAATCATCTCCTAAGTGAAATTTTCCACAAGAATCCTGACAAATGTCTTTCCGTGCATCCATAGAGATCGTTTCATAAACATTATCGTCTCTTCGGTTTATTTGCTGTCTCTCTACACTTTTATCTTACAATGTTCTGTGGTAACTGGATGTGATCAATGTCACAAGGAATTAATTTTAAATCCCGGTATTAGTCAGTAGCGAACGGTCACAATAGATAAGCAGGAGGTGAATATCTCTGTGGATTGTGATCAACCAGGTAAAGAATGTGGAATCGATAAAGAGTCATTGAAGGAGATTCTTCAGCAAACATTGGAACAGGAGACGGAACTGCTCCGTACTTATACCCTTACGTCAGAAAGCCTGCATGACAATGAGGAATTGAAAATTAGACTGCAAAATTTTGCAGAAGGAAATGCAAAGCGGTCTCGCCAGCTGCAATGAGTTGGATCGAATTTAGGCATATAAGAACCGGAGGCCTTATGCTAGATGAGCATAGATTTCCGGTTCTTCTACATACGGCAAATTTCTTTAGGGCAGTTCTCGCAGTGGCAGATATCGCGGAGATAGGTCAAATCTTTGATCACGATCTGTCCATTTTGGATCTCAACGGCATCCTCCTTTTTCATATCGCTCAACATCCGGTTGACGCTTTCCCGTGTAGCTCCGATCATATCCGCCATTTCGGTATTATTGATCTTGTAATTAATCAAAGTATGCGGACCTTTTGGAACGCCGTACGAATTGCTAAGTCGGATAAGCAACGAACAGAGTGCGCCTGGTTTCCCGTACATCATCAAATCGCGAAACTTCGTTTCCGTCATGCGGTGCATGAGCCCCATCCATTGCATAAACTCGATAGCCATATCCCCGTGCTGCCAAAGTAATACCTCGAGGTCTTTCCGCTGCATCACGCCAATCTCGCAATCGGTTGTGACTTCCGCGCTGAAGCTTTGTACGGAGTTCTGAAACGGATCCATCTGTCCGAATAAATCACCTGCTTGGTGCAGATATAAGATAAAGCTTTTGCCTGTTTCCGACAGCTTGGTGATACGGACTCCGCCTTTGATGATATAGTACAATTTATCCGCGACATCGCCCTCCCAGAAAAGATAATCGCCCTTCACCGCATGCTTGAGATACATAATGCTTTGTAGCTTATGGAAATTCTCTTCGGAGAAAAACTTCGTAATCCCTTTGTTATCTTCATTCCATTGACACTTAACGGCCATCTGTGCCAGCTCCTCAACGATTGTTTGTTAGCTATATCATAACGAATTCGAATGGATTTGATTATCGGGAGTTCTCCTGATCTTTGAAGGGTAAAACCCTTATATTGGAGTGAGAAAAATCACAGGTTCATACCTGATTTTCCTGATAACAGCCTGAGGGAATCCAAGGGATAGCCGGCATAAAACCCTGATCTTGAAATCAGGGTTTTCCCCGACTTACAAGACGAGTTCAAACGTCTACAATGGAAAGTAGGATAAATCTGCTCTGGTGCAGAATGGGAGGTGGCCAATATGGCAGATGGCGATGCAGAGATCATAGAGGAGCTGGAGCGCTTGCGAAGCCTGACGTCAAGTGATTTCATCGCGCTGGCGCCATTGAATGGCAATGTTAATGCCCATAACATACGTTGGAAGTATGCTATAGGCTTCAGAAATAAACGCTATCAGCAAATGGTGATTAAATCAGGTCAAGGCTTAGCAGGTTCTTCCCTGCGTCTGGGCAGATGGGTGAAAGTGGATGACACCCATTCGGATGCGGATGCCGTTCGACGCAGCTGTCCTGTTATGCTTGCCGAACAGCTGCAAACAGCGGCTGTATTTCCGATCCTCACGGATTCCGATCATCCGCGTTCTTGGATAAGAGGATTATTGTTCATAGGGAAAAGAGCACAGCTAAGGTATGAACAAGAGGAGATCCTGGCCGTTCAAGAGAAGCTTCATGTACTGGCATGGCATCTTAGGAAGCATAAAGGTGAAATAGCGAAATGAGTTCCATTACCGGAATTCATTCTTTTTTGTTATGATTAGGGTAATAATGATGGCGGGCCGTACTAGCCGATGAATTGGAGGATGGATATGCTCAAAATCCTGGTAGTTGATGATCATGCCGTAGTCAGGTCAGGCTTAATGAGTCTGCTGCATGGTAAGCATAACATAGAAGTGATCGGAGAGGCAGCTGACGGAGAAGAAGGCATTCAAGCCGCTCATCTGCTTAAACCGGATGTCGTATTAATGGATTTAAATATGCCTCAAGGCATGGATGGGCTTACCGCGACAGCGGAGTTAAAGCGGCTGATGCCGAATTTGGCCGTATTAGTCCTGACGATGCATGATGACGACGAATACCTGTTCAGAGCTATACACGCAGGCGCTTCTGGGTATATTTTGAAAAGCGCCCCGCACGAGGAGCTGCTGACCGCCATACGCTCTGTTGCTGCCGGCAACGCCTATCTATATCCAACAGCGACCAAGCGGCTCATGAGTGAATATATTGAACGTTTGAAGCACGGGGAAAATACGGGAACTTACGAATCTCTCTCGGAACGGGAAAAGGAAGTATTGGCGCTGATTGCCAAAGGATTCTCGAATAAAGAGATAGCCGACCAATTGATTATCAGCGTCAAAACGGTGGAATCGCATAAAAGCAACGTCATGGAGAAACTTGGGCTAAAAACGAGACCTGAGCTGGTGAAGTTTGCCGTCAAGAAAGGATTGTTGAACTTTGAGTAAGGATCTAAGCAGGGAGTATCCGGAAGTGATTGGCGAGAATGTAGCTGAGCTTATCGCACACCTGGACGATTATATTACTGACTCTTTGTTTCAAGATCACCTGAAGCAGTCGCTCAAACAACTGTCAGATGTTAAGTTTGCCCTAGATGAATCTTCCATTGTGGCAGTCACCGATCAAAAAGGGAAAATACAATATGTGAACGATAAATTTTGTGCGATTTCCAAATATTCACGTGCTGAACTGCTCGGTCAAGATCATCGCATTATTAATTCGGGTTATCACCGCAAAGAATTCATGACCTCGTTGTGGCAAACGATTTCTTCCGGCCAGGTGTGGCATGGAGAGATCAAAAATAAAGCGAAAGATGGCACGTATTACTGGGTGGATACGACGATAGTGCCATTTGTGGATGCACAAGGTCATCCCTACCAGTATCTTGCCATTCGCAATGAAGTAACGCAATTAAAGCGTGTCGAAGAAGAACTGCAGCTTATGATGTCACAGGTCATGCAAATTCAGGAAGAGGAACGAAGGAAATTTTCGCGTGAGCTGCATGATGGCATCGGTCAGAGTCTCTTCTCCCTATTGATACAGATGGATAAACTAATCGGAGAAAGTGAAAATTCAAATACTGAAATCACCCATCTACGGCAAGTTGTCTCCGGAATCATTGAGGAAGTTCGTAATTTGGCCTGGGAGATCCGTCCTTCTGTTCTGGATGATCTGGGGGTCGTGCCTGCCATTCGTACTTATATAGAAAATTATATGGAACATTACGGCATACGTGTAATCCTTGATAGCAATCTGCGTAGGCGATTAGGGGCGGTCGAGGAAACGACGATTTACCGTGTTATTCAAGAGGCTCTTACCAATATAGCCAAGTATGCAGATGTTTCCGAAGCTCATGTATCCGTTCATGATAAAGATTCGGTTGTTGAAGTGCGCATCGAAGATCGGGGACAAGGGTTTGTTCAAAGCGATGTCACGAAAGGCGTCGGTCTGTTCAGTATGGAGGAAAGAGCCAAGAGTGTTGGCGGACAATTCGATATTCGTTCGGCACATGGCCAAGGAACATGTGTCACCTTGATCATTCCGAAGAAGTGATTGTTTTCGCATCCGCTCATCAGATAGGGAACGTAATAATGGACGTATAGCCGGCGAGGCTATACGTCCATTTGTGTTTTATTGCGAAAGCATCGCTGCCATGTCCTCTTGAGCAACGCCGATTAGTTTAAGTCCGAAGGTCTCCACAAGCACATTCATCACGCCTGGATTGATGAATTCCGGAGGTTTAGGTCCGATGCGAATATCTTGAATTCCCAGGCTGAACAAACCGAGAAGAATAGCAACGGCTTTCTGCTCAAACCAGGAGAGGACGATGCTGACTGGCAGATCGTTGACGCTGCAGCCAAATGCATCGGCCAAAGCCATGGCGATTTTGACGGTGGAACCCGAATTATTGCATTGGCCAAGATCGATATAGCGAGGGATGCCCGTATCGGCCACCGTACCGTAATCGACATCATTGAAGCGGAATTTACCGCAGGAGGTCGTGAGAATGACGGTATCGTTAGGCAGTGAGGTGGCGAGCTCGCGGTAATATTCGCCGCCGGTTCCGGGCGCATCGCAGCCGGCAATGACGAAGAAGCGCTTGATTTTGCCTGCTTGCACAGCTTGAATGATTTCGGGAGCGAGCCCGATCACCGTTTCATGATGGTAACCGGTCGTAAGAACCTGCTCCGATTCTATGGTGACAGCGGGCAGTGACAAAGCTCTGTCAATCAATGGGGTGAAATCATCGCCCTCGATTTTGGTAACGCCTTCGAGACCTGCGATATCGTACGAAAAGAAGCGGTCGGCATAGGTGCCTTTAATTGGCATCACACAGTTGGTTGTAGCCAAAATGGCTCCTGGGAACTTCTCGAAAATACGCCGTTGGTCAAACCAGGCTTTACCTATATTTCCTTTCAGATGCGCATATTGCTTCAGTTTGGGGTAACCGTGGGCCGGAAGCATTTCGGAATGGGTATAGATGTTGATGCCTTTGCCCTCCGTTTGCTTCAGCAATTCCTCCAAAGCATAAAGGTTGTGCCCGGTTACGACGATGGCATGGCCTTCGATTTTGTTCTGAGATACCGTAATTGGCTGCGGCACTCCGAAGTGAGCCGTGTGAGCGCGATCAAGAACATCCATGATTTTAATGGCAGCAGAACCGACTTTCATAGCCATATCTATATGTTCCTGAAGATTGAAATTAGAATTCGTCAAAGTCATATACAAGGCTTCATGTGTAATGCGATCTACGTCAGGGTCGCTATAGCCTAGCTGTCTGGCATGCGTAGCATAAGCGGCAATACCTTTTAACGCAAATATCATAGTGTCCTGCAGGCTGGCGATATTTTCATCTTTTCCGCAGACACCGATGACCTTGCATCCACCTGTCGGGGTTTGCTCACATTGATAACAAAACATGGAATAATCCCTCCGTACCCATTTAGTAATATCCTCAGAACATAGATTAACAGATCCCCTTGAGAACATATGTGATCTATCTCACAACTGGATCAGGAATTGTCATGAACGGAGGTTAAGGGTACGGAGAGAGGAGATCAAAACCTGACCCCTGCTGGTGTCGCCTCAGAGAGTCTACAGAAAACTCATATTCCCCTGACACTCCACGAATAAAAAACCAATTGAAAGACTTTCCGCAGGTTGTTGTTTTATCGGGGCACTCGCACTTGAATATTAACGACGAACGTTCCATTTATCAGAAAGACTATACAGCACGCCGTTACCTTTTTATAAACTCTTAATGTTCGACCAAACTGCTCAGAGGCACTTCTTGTTCTTGCTCAGGCTGATCTAATGGATAAATGGTTGACGTTCGTTTCAATTTCCGAAGTATGAATTTTGATACACGTATGGACTAGTCGGTTCTTTTTGCGTATCTATCGTTTTTGCAACGATCGTTAATACGTTTTTACCGTCAAACATGCGTTTTTCGATGGTGCCGAGGGCGACCGCATACGCATTGTTGTGCCATAGTTCGGGGGTATCGGTCTCGACGAGAATGGCAAGCGGCACAGAGTCTGCGACACAGCACCGCATCGAGAATCGTCCCAAGGCGAACTGGTTTTGAAGACCGGGCCGGCCATCATAAACACGATGCCGATATAAGGCGGCATGCCTTTGCGGATTAGCCGATGCACCACAGGGATGATTCCGCATTCGCAAAGCGGGAAGATGATGCCAAGCAAACAACCGAACAGGATGCCGGGAATCGTTTTTTTCGGTATCCACCGCTGTAGCGTCTGATCGCTAATAAAGGTTTGCAGCAGGGCCGAAATCGCGACGCCAAGTAAAATGAAAGGAAAAGACTCCAATAAAATGCCGATGACCATGATGCGAGAGTCGCTTATAAAGCTCATTAAGCTCATAAAACATAAAGCCCCCCCCTCTTGAGAATATGATAATGTCTAAAAAAAGTGTTTTTCGTTTGTTTAATGTGTGTTTCATTTGATATTATCATTGAAATGTTAGAACTACAATATCGATTTGTTAAAATAATGTAAATTATGACTGAAAATCAAGCTTGTTTGTAAACTATGTGTAAACTTACTTGACTTAAATGAGGTTATTTTCTTCAATTTTTAATAATTCAGGATCAACTTTCAATAAAACCATAAATAATGTTATGAATTATGACATAAAGATCATTGACATACAACAAAACACAACATATAATCTGCGTATGAAAACAACTAAAAACAATTAATTTCAATTTATGAGTGTTGTTTTTTGGTTTGTTTTTGTGCTAATAACGATGCGGGGGGGATCTTTGATCGAAGATCGATCATCGAAAACGACTTTAGCACCTGGAGAAGACAAAATGAAAGCAGAGAGAAGAGTGCGGATCATCGGATAGGCCAGATCTCAGGAGAGGGAGAGGAATCGATACAATGAGAAAAAAATTAACTAAAAGTTTAGTCGTTGTGGCCACATTGGTATCATTACTGTCAGCGTGCGGAAAACCTGCAACCATGAATGAGGCGACCCCCGGGACGGCAAGTCCGGCAGGAACCGGGAGTTTAGATACTGCCAGCAAGGAATTAACCGTCTATACGGCTCTGGAAGACGATGCGATCAAGAACTATTTGGCCAGCTACAAGAAGAAATATCCTGATGTCAAAATGAACATTGTCCGGGATTCGACAGGTGTGATCACGGCCAAGCTACTGGCTGAGAAAGAAAATCCGCAAGCAGACGTTGTCTGGGGATTAGCGGCAACAAGCTTGCTGGTGCTTGATCAGAACAATCAGTTGGAGCCCTATGCTCCGCAGGGCGTAGATCGTATACTGCCAGATTTTAAAGATAAAAATGTACCTGCGCACTGGGTTGGCATCGATGCTTGGGAAACAGCTTTCATCGTGAACAAAAGAGAGATGGAGAAGCGCAAGCTGCCAATTCCCGAATCCTATGCGGATTTAATTAAACCGGAATACAAGGGCCTTATTACAATGCCGAATCCGTCTTCCTCAGGCACAGGCTTCCTGACCGTCTCCGGACTTATTCAACTGGATGGCAAAGACAAGGCATGGGACTATATGAGCAAGCTGCATGACAATATCGCCATGTACGTCCATTCCGGGTCGAAACCGGCTAAGCTCGCCGGCACAGGCGAGTACCCGATCGGCATTTCTTTCGGATACCGCGGTTTGCAAGAGCAGAAGAAAGGTTCCCCGGTTGAGGTCGTATTTCCGAAAGAAGGCTCAGGCTGGGATGTAGAAGCCAATGCGCTTATTAAGAAGAAATCGATCAAACAAGTATCTCAACAATTCCTCGATTGGGCCATTACGGATGAAGCGATGCAAGAATACAACAAAAATTTCGCGATCTTGGCTATCAAAACGGACGCTTCCAAGCTTCCTGAAGGTTACAAAGTAGACCCGATCAAGCAGTTAATCAAGAATGATTTAAATGAAGCTGCGAAAAATCGCGAGAGTATTTTGACTGAATGGGATAAGCGGTATAACACGAAGAGCGAACCGAAATAGTCAAGCGAGTTTCCGGGCGGCTGCTCATTCATCCGTTGCTGTGAGCAGCCGCTTGCTTCTCAATCTAAGTTCAAGGAGGCAGCTTATGCCAGAAGCCTATTTATCCATTCAAGGTGTGAACAAAACATTCGACTCCTTTACGGCGCTTAGAGACATCAACATCGACATTCGTAAGAATGAATTCATTTGTTTGCTCGGTCCGAGCGGCTGCGGCAAAACGACGCTGCTGCGCATTATCGCCGGTCTTGAGAAGCCGACACGCGGGCGAATTACGGTTGGGGGCAGGGACATCACACAGCTGCAGCCGTCCAAACGCAATTTCGGCATGGTCTTTCAATCCTACGCCCTATTTCCGAATTTAACAGCCGCTCAGAATGTGGCTTATGGGCTGCAAGGAAGAAAGCTCACCAAGCGTGTAACCGACGAAAAAGTAAGCGAGGCGCTGTCGCTGGTCGATCTTCTGCACTTGAAAGACCGTTATCCCGCCCAGCTTTCAGGCGGACAACAGCAGCGCATTGCCCTAGCCAGAGCGTTCATCTTATCGCCGGATTTTCTCCTGTTGGATGAACCGCTATCGGCACTGGACGCCAAAGTTCGGACCAAGCTGCGGGAAGAAATATGCAATTTGCAAAAGAAGCTGGGCATTACAACGATTATGGTCACCCATGATCAAGAAGAGGCTTTGACCATGGCCGATCGGATTGTCGTCATGAATAATGCTGAAATGGTGCAAATCGGAACCCCTCAGCAGGTGTACGATCAGCCGGAATCGCCTTTTGTAGCCGATTTTATAGGATCCATTAATTTCCTGGCCTTCGGGCCGCACAAAGGGAACCTCCCGCTTACCGATTTTGCTGTCAGACCAGAGCATATCCGCATTTCTTCTCCAGGCTCAGGCTACCAAGCTGTCGTCAAACATATGGAGTTCAGAGGACCGTTTTACAGATTGCTGCTGCAGCCGATTCGCGAGCTGAAAGATCTGATCGGGAATCAACTGCTGGCCGTGGATGTATCTGCCGGGCAAGCGCATAAGCTGAACTTGATGAAGTTCTCTGAAGTATCCGTTGAGTTCCCGCAAGAAAGGCTCATAACGTTTACGCCGGATGCCATGGTGACTGCGTGATGGAGAAGCCGACTGCCACATGGATGCCGCCTGTTCGCCATAACTACCGAGAACTTTTTAATTTGCAAAATACCCTTATTGCTGTACTTGTTGTCACCCTGTTAATCACGACATTCGTGCCGCTCTGTTTATTGTTCAGTAAAGCTTTCTTCAACGCCAAAGCTGAATTTATCGGGATTCAGAATTTTATCAAATATTTTACTACGCCTTCTTTGGCGCAATCGTTATGGAATACGATAAACGTTTCATTGGCATCAACCGGCATTGCCGTCACGCTGGCTTTTCTGTATGCGTACGGAATTAGCCGAACGGCCATCCGCGGCAAATCCTACTTGTACTATGTCGCGATGCTGCCGCTTTTTGAACCGACGATGATGCACGGCATAGCCTTAACGTATTTATTCGGCAATCAGGGGCTGCTCACCAATGGCTTGTTCGGATTATTGCCTAGCGGCATTCATATCCAGATATACGGGCCCGTGGGCATCATCATATCCGAAGTGATTTACTTGTTCCCGCAAGCGTTTCTTATTTTCATTACCGCCCTGTCCATTACGGATCAGCGTCTGTACGAAGCCGCGGAAACATTGGGAGCGAGCAAAGCGCGGGTGTTTTTGACGGTTACGCTGCCTTCGGTCAAGTATGGTTTAATCAGCGCGATCTTTGTTTGTTTCACTGCCTGCTTTACGGATTTCGGAGCGCCGCAAGCGATCGGCGGCAAATTCAACGTATTGGCGACGGATATTTATAAGCAAGTCATCGGACAGCAAAATATGTCGATGGGTGCTACGGTTGGCATTTTGTTAACGATACCCGCTATTCTCGCCTTTGCCGTTGACCGGATGGTTGAACGAAAACAGCGTTCCATGCTTTCATCCAAATCGACGCCTTACCGAATTCATGCCGGTAAAACTCGCGATACGCTATATCAACTATTTGGTTTGATTATTTCTACCGGAATTCTTATCCCATTAATCACGATTGTCTGTGCTTCATTGATGAAAGTTTGGCCTTACAATTTAAGTTTCAGCTTCAAGCATTATGACTTTTCCAACGTCGCAGGCTCCGGCCTCGACCCGTTCTGGACCAGCTTGCAAGTGTCGCTGTTTACGGCGATAGCAGGAACGTTCATCACCTTTTTATTTGCTTATTTGATTGAGAAATCGCGTCATTTGAACGGTCTTCGGCAGATAGGCTATTTTCTGTCCGTATTGCCGCTTGCACTGCCCGGTATGGTAATTGGTCTGGCCTACATTTTCTTCTTTAACAATCCGGGCAATCCCTTGAACTGGATTTACGGAACGATGGTGATCCTGGTGCTGGCGAATATCACTCACTTCTATGGCGTGCCGTTTGTCACAGCGATGACTGCGCTGAAGAAGCTGGATAAAGAATTTGAGCTCGTTTCCGAATCGATGCGCGTCCCTTTCTACAGAACATTGCTAAAAGTAACGGTTCCGATGTGTCTGCCGGCCATTCTTGAAATTGCTATGTATTTCTTTGTCAACTCGATGGTTACCGTTTCAGCCGTTGTGTTTCTGAGATCTGCGGATTTGAATCTGGCTGCGGTTGCCCTGGTGAATATGGAGGATGCCGGCGACGTTGCAGCGGCTGCGGCCATGGCGGTACTCATTGTGCTTACGAATATTATCGTAAGACTGCTGTACACCGTACTTTCGAAGAAAATAAGAAGGAAGACAGAGGCATGGCAAATTCGAAAGTAACGGGCAAGGAGGTTACTGTGCGTGTCATTAATCGGGGAAGAACGTAAAGCGTATATTCTTCAACTCATACAATCGGAAGGCAAGGTCATTACCAATGAGCTTGTGGAAGTGCTGCAAGTCTCTTCCGAAACGATCCGCAGGTATCTGGAGGATCTCGAAGAGGCTAACAAGCTGAAACGGGTCTATGGAGGGGCGGTGAGGGTGAACCGTTCTCGCGAAGAGCCCTCCCATTTGATAAGGGAAGTGCTGCATGCGGACGAAAAACGAAGGATCGGCAAGGCCGCCGCAGCGCTCGTCCAGGACAATGAAGTGATTTTCATCGATGACGGCTCAACGACGCTGCAGATGATTGAACATTTACTTGATAAGACAAATCTCACGATCTTGACAAACTCTTTCCCTGCGCTTTACTCGCTCATTGATTATAAGAACAGGGAGCTTTACACAGGGGAACTATTTTTTATTGGCGGTAAAGTCAGTTCGATGCAATTCAGGGTGGTAGGCTCGCTAGCTGAGAAGCTGGTAACTAATTTTTATGCGGACAAAGCGTTTATCTCCATTGATGGGATGATGATCGACAAGGGAATTACAGCGTTCGATGAGGAGCGCGGAAAATTCGCACGGAAGTTGATGGAGCATGCCAAAACGAATATTGTGGTTTCCGACCATTCCAAAATCGGCATGGTGCAATTTCATAAAATGTCGGATTTGCAGGACATTGACATCATTGTCAGCGGAGTTCCCGCACCGGAAGCCTGGAAACCTGAATTAGAGCATATGGGTGTAGCGTGGATCGCATCCGAATAACGATAATGAAGAGACTTGGAAAGGGATGGTTTTAGTGGCGAAAAGTATTGAAAATCAGATTCAAGCGGTTATTTTTGATTGGGCAGGTACGATGGTGGATTACGGGTGTTTCGCGCCTTTGGACGTGTTTCTCCGAATTTTCGAAAAACGGGGGATTGCCATTACCGCCGAAGAGGCTCGCGGCCCGATGGGGCTTTTGAAATGGGATCATATCCAAACCTTATGCCGCATACCGCGAATCGCTCAATTATGGAAGGATAAATATGGCGCATTGCCGATAGACGCAGATGTGGATGATTTGTATGCCGATTTTGAACCGATGCTCTTTGATATTTTACCGGCCTATACGGATCCAATTCCTGGCGCCTTGGACTTAGTGAAAGAATTGCGGGCAAGAGGGTTGAAAATCGGTTCAACGACCGGATATACCGCAGAAATGATGAAGATCGTCAGCCGGGAAGCCAAAAGGAAAGGCTATGAGCCGGATTCGTTGGTGACTCCTACCGAAGTGATCGCAGGTAGGCCGTATCCTTGGATGTGTTACGTAAATGCCATGAATTTGGGGGTTTATCCTTTTAAGTCGATTGTCAAAGTTGGGGATACAGTCAGCGATATCCAGGAAGGCGTCAATGCCGGCGCATGGAGCGTTGGCGTCGTGAAGGGCGGAAGCGAGCTCGGGCTTACCGAGGAGGAAGTGAACGCTCTGCCTGCCGAAGCATTGAAAGCGAAAATGAATGTCGTTGAGAAACGTTTCTTCGAGGCGGGAGCGCATTATGTAATCCCGTCGATCGGCGATCTTGTGCACGTCATCGATGACATTAATGCCCGTATGGCAGGAGGCGAGCAATAGATGAACAGAACAAATGTGACTGCAACGATGAATATGGATCTGATCGAAGACAACCCGTATTTGCTTTTGACGCCCGGACCGCTATCGACGAGCAAAAGGGTGAAAGCGGCCATGCTGAAAGACTGGTGCACATGGGATGACGACTATAATCGAATTGTTCAGGATATTCGCGGCAGGCTTGTACAATTAGCGACGAAAGAAACTTCGCTTTATAGCTCGGTTCTGATGCAAGGCAGCGGGTCGTTTTGCGTGGAATCCGTCATCGGAAGCGTGATTCCGCCGCATGGCAAGCTTCTCGTCATGGCGAATGGCGCTTACGGCCAGCGGATGGCGCAGATGGCAAGAATGCTGAACATCCCGCTCGTTCTTTTGGATAACGGAGAGGTTGCTCCGCCTGACTTGGGCCAATTGGAGCAATTGCTTCTTAAGGAAACGGATATCACGCATGTAGCGGTTGTTCATTGCGAAACGACGACAGGCATGTTAAATCCGATCAAAGGCGTCGGTGTAATTGCTAAAAAATACAACAAAACCTATATTGTGGATGCGATGAGCTCTTTCGGCGGAATTCCGATGGATATAGCGGAGCTGCAAATTGATTTTCTGATCAGCAGCGCGAACAAGTGCATCCAAGGCGTACCCGGATTCGGTTTTATCATCGCCAAAATTGATGAGATGAAAAAATGCGCAGGGTGGGCCCGTTCTCATTCCCTCGATCTATATGACCAATGGGATAAAATGGAAAATTACAATGGAAAATGGCGTTTTACATCGCCGACTCACGTTGTCCGGGCTTTCTATGAAGCGCTGAAAGAGCTTGCAGACGAAGGCGGAGTCATCGCCAGACATAACCGTTACAAAGCAAACCAACGGGTGCTCGTTCGCGGGATGAAAATGCTCGGTTTTGAAACGCTGCTGCCGGAGCCATTGCAATCGCCGATCATCACTTCGTTTCTTTACCCGGAAAGCGAGGCCTTCCAGTTCCAAACGTTATATGAGAAATTGAAGCGCAGAGGCTTTGTGATTTATCCGGGCAAAATTACGAATGCGAACACGTTCCGGATCGGTAACATCGGAGAAGTGCAGGTAGAAGATATGATTCGTCTTGTCGATGCGATACAGCAAGAAACGTTTTGGACCTAACTAAAGGAGATGAATGAGTATGATTATTGGCGTGCCGAAAGAAATAAAGAACAATGAAAATCGGGTTGGCCTGACACCTGCCGGTGTCGTCACTTTTCAACATAACGGGCATGAGGTTTGGGTAGAAGCTGGCGCCGGTTCTGGGAGCGGCTTTGCAGATGAAGATTATATCGCAGCAGGTGCGATAATCGTTCCTTCCGCCAGGGATGCTTGGTCGGCTGAAATGGTTCTTAAAGTCAAAGAACCGCTTGCCGAAGAGTACGCGTATTTTCGCGAAGGGTTAATTCTGTTTACTTACCTGCATCTTGCAGCGGAGCCGGAGCTAACTCGTGCGTTAACCGAAAAGAAAGTGATCGCTATCGCCTATGAAACCATTCAATTGAACAACGGCTCGCTGCCGCTTCTGACGCCGATGAGTGAGGTCGCCGGCCGGATGTCCATTCAAATCGGCGCCCAATTTCTGGAGAAGTCAAAGGGCGGCAAAGGGATTCTTCTCGGCGGCGTTCCTGGCGTAGCGCCGGCTGAAGTTGTCATTATCGGTGGCGGCGTCGTAGGGACGCAAGCGGCGAAAATGGCCGTCGGCTTAGGCGCAAGCGTGACGCTGCTTGATGTCAATGCGGAGCGCCTGCGTGAGCTGGATGATCAATTTCAGGGACGTCTGCGCACGTTAATGTCGCATGGAAGCAATATTGCGGAGGCGGTTAAGAAAGCGGATCTGCTTATCGGTGCCGTATTGATACCGGGGAGCCGTGCGCCACGGCTCGTGACGGAAGCATTTGTGAAAACGATGAAACCCGGTTCCGTCATCGTGGATGTTGCGATTGATCAGGGCGGCTCGATTGAAACGATCGACCGAATTACAACCCACAGCAATCCGACGTATGTGAAGCACGGCGTTGTGCATTATGCCGTCGCCAATATGCCCGGGGCGGTCGCCAAGACATCGACAGTGGCATTAACGAACGTGACGATAGGCTATGGCTTGCAAATTGCGAATAAAGGCTATCGAGAAGCCGGACTGCTGCGTAAGGATTTGGCCAAAGGTTTCAACACGATTGAAGGCAAAGTCACGTATAAAGCTGTTGCTGAAGCGCACGGGTATCCCTATGTGGAGATCGATACGGTATTGAACGATCTGTCCGTTTCCGTATAGCCTCGCGCGTACTGCAAGAAGCGAGAGGAAAGGAGTGGGGAAAATCGGTGTTGATGTCTCCCTTTGTTATCAAGCTGGGTATTGCTCTATTTCTGGGCATGCTGATTGGCATTGATCGACAGCTAAAGCATAAGCCGGTGGGCATGAAGACGAACATGGTCATTGCCGTTGCAAGCTGCTTAATTACGATGGTCTCCATTGAGTCTGTAAGCAAGTTCTCTATGCCAGGCCACACCAATATGGATCCGATGCGGCTCGCTGCGCAAATCGTAAGCGGGGTCGGATTCTTGGGTGCAGGCGTTATTTTAAGAAAAAGCAATGATGAAATTTCCGGGCTGACCACAGCGTCTATGGTGTGGTCGGCTTCGGCGCTTGGCATAGCGACAGGCGCCGGATATTATATGCAGGCATTTGTAGCCGTCATCTTCATTATTCTGTCCGTCAATCTGTTTCCTGTCATCATCAAGTTGATCGGTCCCCGTTCACTCCAACAAAGATACCTGGAAGTAAGAATTGTTTGTTACCAGAGCCAGGACCCCAATCGGATTTTCAAAAGGCTGAAGGAATTAAACATGCAAGTGGAACGCGTCAAAGTGAAAGATGTAGAAGGAAGCTCCAACCAAATGGAATTGAAGTTGTTAACGTATGAAAAAGTGCAAGTAACGGATATATATGCTTCACTGAAATCCGTTGAGCATGTTTCTTATGTGGAAATTGAAAGCAGGTAAACCCAAACTGAATCATCATTTGTGGTCGAAATCTTCTTTCGAGCTCAGCACAAGCCGGTATATTTACAAAACCATCAAACGCAAGTAACACTCCAATAACAAAGAAACAATAAAATGCAATTAAACATCGTGGAAATCAACGATTTCTTGTTGTTTTAAATTTGTTAAGGGGGTGACGACAGCTAATGTTACCCATACATCATTGATTTGCTCGCCGGCTCCATGCATGAAATTATCCATCAATATGTTTGAAGGAGGCTCCACATGTTGAATGCCAAGAAGTTCGTGTCCGCACTCATGGCTTGCACCATCGCTTGCTCCGCTGTGTATTCGGCAGGAGCGGGATTTACTCCGCCCGTATTCGCCGCAACCGCTATCGACAAGCCAATACCCTCCATGCCTGCAGGCCGCTACGAACATGCCATCCAAGTTACACTCACCACCACAACCCCAGGGACAGACATCTATTATACGCTAGACGGCACATTGCCTGATGAAACAAGCCTTAAATTTACAGGGACTCCGATCGCTCTCTCAGAATCAACGAACATTTCGGTCATTGCCGTGAAAGACGGCGTATGGAGTACTGCCGGGACGTACGGGTACATCATCAAGACGGCCGAACAGCCGCTGCTGAAGTTCGCTGCATGGTCGGATGTCCATCTGGAGCCGGGTACGCCCGAAAGTGATGCCAGAACGCGAGCTCTCTATGAGAGCAATTTCGATGTCCTTTCTTCCATTTTCCCGAATCCGGACGCTATTGTCATTGCAGGAGATCTGATTAATGACAACAGCAATGGCAAAGGCGCCCATCATACGTTTGTTCGCGATGTAATCAATGAGCAGATGGCACGCAAAAACTGGTCCAACCTGCCTGTTCAAGTTGCCATAGGCAACCATGACGCTGCGGTTTCCAATGTCAGAAACGGTTATCCTGCCGAGTGGTTTACGGATCAGCCGGGCGGCTACTATGAGAAAACGATCAAAGGCTATTCCTTTTTCTTCCTCAATGGGAACAGCTATAATGGCGACACAGGGCAAAGAAATTGGCTCAAGGGACGGCTGTCGGAGTTAACCTCAGACCCGGCGAATCGGAATAAGCCGATCTTCATTACGCTGCACCACCCGATTTCCGGCACGGTCATGGATGGACAGCAAGCGACCAATGCGAATTTGAATACGGATTTGAAAGACTTTCCGCAGGTTGTTGTTTTATCGGGGCACTCGCACTTGAATATTAACGACGAGCGTTCCATTTATCAGAAAGACTATACAGCGGTCAATCTGGGATCCATGTCTTATATTGAGACCGAATCCGGGTATTTCACTGTAACGCCGGAGGGACTGGTAGATGAGGATCTAATGCCTCAGATGCAATCCCAGTTCATCGAGGTGTACGCGGATCGTATTGAGATTGAGCGAGTAGCTTACAATGGCGATCCGGGTTGGATTACGCTCGGAGGCGTCTGGCAGCATCAAAAAGCGCCTTTCAACAGTGCAGGAGCGTTGGCAGGAAAGAAGTGGGTTGTGAAATTAACAGGCAATACCAACGAAGAAATCAAAAGTAATTTTATGTACACAGCGGCCAACCGCAATAAAGTAGCGCCGCAATTCATGGCGAATCCCGACATCAAAGTGCTGCCAGGAGAGAATAACGTACCTGTGCTCTCGTTCAGACAAGCTAAGGACGATGAGGCGGTGCATCATTACGCCGTTACCTTATATGATCAGAGAACGGCTCAACTAGTCAAAACCTATAACGTTCTGTCGGACTTTTATTTTTCCCCGATTCCGAACAAAATGAATATTCCTATGTCGGGACTCGATTCGTCCAAGTCATACGTTATAAACGTACGGGCCGTGGATGCTCTCGGAAACATGAGCAATCCGTTACAAACGTTCTATCGCAGCAGCAGCACGGGGCCGGTGCTGACGCCGATCGACCCCGCTACGATGTGGAATCAGCTCGTGTCGGATATGAAATTTGACGGCAATCTGAATGAGGATGCCGCCGGTACAACCGGCTTGGCTGCCCAAAGCGGCAGTGTCACATTCGTCACGGGCAGATCGGGGCAAGCCGTCCACATTGCGCCCGGGAATTCCAATTACGTCGACCTGGGTGATAGAACCGATATGAAGTTCGGAAGCGGCGACTTCACAGTCTCGTTCTGGCACAAAGGCAATTTGGCAGGGGACCAGACCGTTCTAGCCAACAAAAACTGGAATTCAGGCGGGAATGCAGGTTGGTACATCGGTCCTGCGTCTACGGGCAACATGACGCTTAATATGGCGAACGGGACCGGAAAACGCGTCGATTATTCAGCTGCAAACGTGGGAGTGGAGTGGCATTCCTTCACGATATCGGTAGATCGGACGAACAAGAAGGCTTCAACATATGTAGACGGAGTTTTGGCGCAAACAAAGGACATATCCGTATTGGGCTCAGACAGCCTGGATGCCGGCTATAACATTATTCTTGGCGCGGATGGCAATAAAGGCAACGGAGGTGCGGATGTTACGCTGGACGACTTGAAAATATGGAAGCGCGCCTTGTCCGCAACCGAAGCTAAGGCGCTGTCCGATTCGTACAAGACGGCCGCTCTGTACACCTTTCACCAGTTGACGGCAAAAATTCAGGAAGCGGAGCAACTCGTTGCCCTTGTTACGGGATCGACCGGGGTATCGCTTCCCGCAGAAGCGCAAAGCGATCTATCGGCCCGGCTTGCTGCGGCCAAAGCATTGACGTTAAGCTCCGGCGAAGCCGAGATCGATCAGGCGTACATCGACTTAATGTGGGCTTTGCAAACCGCCCAAAGCAGCATCGTGTATACGTTTATTCCGAAATCCGCGTTCACGATCGATTCATACAGCTCGTATGCAGATAATGAGGATGCTGTTGCGAGCAACATGTTGGACGGTTCGGAATCCACGATTTGGCATTCCAAATGGGAAACGCCAACGGCTCCATTCCCGCATTGGGTCATCATCGATATGAAAAACACGTACAAATTGGACGGTATTCAAAGAAAGAGCCGTCTCCGACAAAATGCCTTGGAGTTTCCGAAAACATTTGAATTGTACGCTTCGGATCATAAGGCCGACTTAAGCGATCCTGCATTCCTCGGCAATGCAGCTAACAAGACAACCGGTACGTTCGGCAAAACCTGGACAGGTTCCGTGTATGCGGATTATGCCGCTTTGGACAAACCTGTGCAGGGACGCTATGTGAAATTCGTCGTTACCGGTACGTATAATACAAATCCATCCTTCACATTCACCAGCATGAGCGAGATCGATTTTACCGGCAAGCAGACTTCCAGCAGTAATGCAAGCTTGACGGATTTGAAAGTAAACGGCACCACGGTAAGCGGCTTCGCTCCGGACAAGCTCAGCTATGCAATGTCTGTGCCGTATAGTACGACAACCGCGACCGTCACCTACACAGCGGCAAGTTCTTCCGCAATTGTTGCCGTGACCGTCGGCGACAGTCTGGTCGTCGGCGACAATCCGATCACCGTTACGGTGACGGCACAGGACGGTACGACGAGCGTGTACACGATCACGGTTGCCAGACCGGCTCAAGCTTCGGATGCGACGTTGAGCGATCTGAAGGTGAACGGAAATACGGTACCGAACTTCGCGCCAGGCAAGTTCGACTATGCAGCGTCCGTTCCTGCCAACACCACAACGGCAGCGGTCACTTATACGGCTTCAAGCCCCAATGCACAAGTAAACGTTGAGGGCGACGGAGAGTTCAACGGCGATAACAAGACGATTACCGTTACGGTGACGGCGCAGGACGGTACGAAAAAGGACTACCGTATTGTCATATCGAAACTAGCGCCAGCCCCGGCCAAATTCTTAACTATTACAAACGCCAATAAAGGCGTAGACTTAAATCAAATGACATTTACCGGCAATTGGAGTTTTGGCGGCGATTCATGGGCAAGTAAAATCGACAGCTATGTAGAGGTGCCTTTTTACGGAAATCAAGTGAAGGTTTATGGTGCCAAAGATCGTTCGCACGGGATTGTCGGGATTTCCATCGACGGTAAGCCTGAAACGAAGGTTGATTTATATGCGTCTGCTAGAGTGAAAGAAACTTACTACACGAGTCCCGAACTGCCATCCGGTTTGCACACGATAAAAGTGCGCGTTACTGGAGAGAAAAATCCTAGTGCCAGCGATGTGTTTGCGGTAGTCGAAAATGTTCAAGTGTCTGTCGATACCAGCTACATGAACATGACCGGCCCATCCGGTGTCCTGTCCGAAACCGAGAATATATTCGACATCAACTATGTCGGCAATCTGGATCAAATCGTACCTGACAGTGCCATCGTTCAAATTGATCCCGATAAATTTGAAGTAGCCGGTGCAGAATCTTCGCTACCTGGGGGAATCGCCCCGCAGATTGAGGATTTGGGTAACGGGAAGATTAAACTTTCGTTTACAAGCATTCAAGCCGTTGCTGCAAACATCGTCGTTCCGATTGCCAAGTTGAAACTCAAAGCAAAAGATGTCGATAAAATCGCCGCTAACTTGACGCTCGAGAATTTGACTGTAACCACGCCGGAAGGTCAGCAGGCAGCGGTCACTAGCCCATTCACCAAAACGGTGGACATTTTTGACACGGAAGAAATTACGCTCGATCGCGAAACGCTTTCCCTGAAAGCAGGAGGCTTCGACCTTGTCAGTCTGGATTGGACCCCGGCCATTGTCCTCAATCCGAGCATTCATTGGATTTCAAGCGATGAAAGTGTAGTCAAGGTTGAGCCTATCCAGGGCTCCAAGAAACAATTTAAAGTCATGGGGCTGAAGGCGGGTAAAGCAACGATTTCGGCCTTATCGACGAATGAGAAATCCGTCAAATCCATGCAAGTAGAAGTGTCCAACTCTACGGATGTCAATAGGGACGGAACGCTCACGCAAGAAGATAAAGATTTGGTGCAACAACTGTCAGGCTCCGCAACGGGCGATTCCGGGTGGGCGCAATCCGCCAAAGCAGACCTGAACGGAAATGGCAAAGTAGATGAGCAGGACGTACAAACGATTGAGCAACAATTAGCCAAGCATAACGGGACCCCTTATAAGCATGTATTTATTATCGGATTAGACGGCGCCGGAAATTTCGTGCAAAATGCGAATGCTCCAAGAATGAAGAAGTTTTTCTCGGAAGGCGCGGTTACTTATAATGCCAAAACAGAAAACTATTCATCGAGCGCACCGTCCTGGGGGGCCATACTGCATGGGGTCGGTTACGATACGCACAAAAGAGATAACGGGAATGTTTACTCTCCTTTTCCGGAACATGTCTCGTACCCTTCGATCTTTAAGCTCTTAAAGCAAGAACGCCCTTGGGTCAACATGGCGGCTATGAATCACTGGAATGAGATTTACATTGGATTAATCGAACGTTCCGCCGAGGTATATAATGATTTTGGCAGCGACAGTGCCATTACGCAAAAAATTGTTCAGCGGATCAAAACCGAAGGGAAAAACACGCAATTAATGTTTTTCCACCTAGACGACATAGACGGTGCTGGTCATTCCAAAGATTATGGCAGCCCGCAATACTATCAACAATATACAATAACGGACGGGTATGTAGGGAATATCCTGGATGCCATTGACCAAGCCGGTTTGACGGACGACAGCCTTATCATCATTTCAACGGACCATGGCGGGCATAACTATACCCATGCCACGACCGACCCTAGAGATACGACGATTTTCTGGGCGGCCAAAGGTAAAGGCATCAAGCCGGGAACGGTCATTACAAGTCCGGTCCGCGGTAAAGATACGGCAGCCGTCGTTGCCAAAGCATTAAGGCTGGATGCTCCGGCAGCGTGGGAAGGGACAGTTCCCCAAGGCATCTTCGAGGAGAATGATCCGTTAGCGTCCAACGCTTCCTTGAAGGATCTGCAAGTGAACGGAACGGTAGTGAACGGCTTCGCATCGGATAAGTATGCCTACACATTGACCGTACCGTATGAAACAACGGTGGCGGAAGTCACTTATACGGCAGTGAATCCTGCAGCGCGGGTCGTGGCTGTAGGCGGCGGGCCATTGGCCGTGGGACCGAACCCGGTCACCGTCCATGTGACGTCGCAAGACGGAACGGCAGCGAAAGACTATCGCATGGTCATAAACAGGCATCCTCAAGCTGGGCCGTCGAACGCTGCTTTGCTCGATCTGCGCGTGAACGGGATGACCGTGGAAGACTTCGCTGCAGACAGATTTGGCTATGCTTTGTCTGTACCTTATGGAACAACGGTTGCAAGTGTCACCTATAAGGCAGCGAATCCGGCTGCATCCGTTACGGTGAACGGCGGCGAGAGTTTGCATGTCGGAGCCAACCCGATTACCGTTAAGGTTATCTCGCAGGACGGCACGACGACTAACATGTATACCCTTATGGTAACTCGGCAGGGGCTATCGTCCAATGCTTCCTTGCGCGAATTGAGCGTGAACGGATTGCAAGTGGCGGGTTTTGCTCCCGATAAGCCGGCCTACACGATGCATGTATCCAACGGCACAACAGTCGCCAATGTGACTTACGCCGCCGAAGATGGTGCGGCCACAGTCGTTGTCACCGGCGGCAACCTGATGGTCGGTTCCAATGTGATTTCGATCGACGTTACAGCGCAGGACGGCACGTCCAAGCGGTATATCATTACGGTTCACCGCTTGGCGGATGACTCGGATGACTCAGGCTCTTCAGGTTCAATAGGAACACCGTCGCCGAATCCTCCGGTTAAGCCGGAGCAGCCTGCCGACACAGCATCCATTCAGGATGAAGACTTGGCATCCGGCTCCCCATCTGTTTCCGTCGCCTTGACGGAAGAGAAGAATCGCCTTGTGATTCCGATGGAGCAAGCAGAGAAGCTTAAGGGACGCCTTCTGCAGGTTCAATCGAAGAACATCAAGGTGAACATTCCCGGCGACCTGTTGAGATCGATCAGTGATTTACCGCCGAAGCCGGACGATTTTGCGGCGGTGACGGTGCAGGTCGATTCGATTCCGGCAGCGCAAGCGGAGCGGATCTTGCAGGAGGCAAGCCGTAAGGACAACGGCTTCTACAAGCTGGGCGGACAAATAATCGATCTTTCGATCTTCGCGACGGACGCTTCCGGCAAGCCGTATAGCATGGACAAACTTGCAATGCCAGTAACGATGACGTTCCCTATTCCCGCAGGCATGGATCCGAAGTTGGCTGGTGTTTATGAGATGAAGGAAGATGGAAGCCTAACTTATTGGGGCGGTAAGCGCGTTAGCGGAAATGCCGCCATCGAGGTCGAGGTAGATAACCTCAGCTCATATGCCCTGCTTTCCTTGGAGAAGAGGTACAATGATGTAACGGACGACCATTGGGCTTACGCCACAATTCGCGAGCTGTCCGCTCAACATATCGTTAACGGGGTGACAGACGCTGCCTTTGCGCCGGGCAAAGAGATTTCCCGCGCCGAGTTCGCAGCCTTGCTGGCGCGGACGCTCGGCCTCGCATCAGCAGGTACGACTCCGTTCGGTGATGTGACGGGGGATGACTGGTTTGCCAAGGAAGTGGGGGCCGCCTATCAAGCGGGCATCATTGCCGGCGATGCGCAGCACATGTTCGATCCGAACCGCAGCATCACGCGAGAAGAGATGGCGGTTATGCTCGTCCGTGCTTACGAGCACCGAGTAGGATCCAAGCTGGAGCCATTCTTGGAAGCGAGCTCGAAGGATGCTTCCGAGATTAGCGGCTGGGCTCTGCCTTATGTCAGCAGCGCGCTGAGAATGAACCTGCTGTCCGGACGCCAGGAAGGGCTGTTCGCCCCTGATGAACAGACAACCCGTGCGGAAGCGGCGCAAGCGATATACAACTTGCTGCAATAAGCATGATAAGTCGCCAATCTCCTGTACATGCAGGAGGTTGGCGGCTTTTTTGGCTTCCTTTTTCGGGGCAGAATGGCTCCCTAGGCTTATTCATTATATAATGACAAGTAAAACTTGCTGAGAACGAAGGTGTATGGCCTTGACTTTACAACAATTAAGATACGTCATTGAGGTGGCGAACCGCGGGTCCATTAACGAAGCCGCCAAACGGTTGTTTATTACGCAGCCCAGCCTCTCGAATGCGATCAGAGACCTGGAAGAGGAGCTGCAGCTGTCCATTTTCGATAGATCCAATAAAGGCATAACCCTCTCGAAGGAAGGGATCGAATTCCTCAGTTATGCCCGGCAGGTCGTCGAGCAAGCCGACTTATTGGAGAGCCGTTATTTGAATGCCAAGCCGGCCCCGCAGCATTTTTCGGTATCGACGCAGCATTATGCCTTCGCCGTGAACGCTTTCGTCTCCCTGGTCGAAGAGCACGGACAAGATGAGTACGAAATGGCTCTGAAAGAGACCAAAACCTACGAAATTATTGAGGACGTTAAACATTTACGCAGTGAAATAGGCATCTTGTACCTCAATGACTTCAATGAGAAAGTGATCAATAAGATGCTGAAGGAGGCCAATTTGCAGTTTCACCTGCTGTTTACGGCCACGCCGCATATTTTCATCTCCATTAAGAATCCCCTGGCCAAGCAAAAGCTTGTGACGATCGATCAGCTTGCGCAATATCCGTATCTCTCCTTCGATCAAGGGGAGTACAATTCGTTCCATTTCTCCGAGGAAATTCTCAGCACGATTTCACATCCCAAAAGCATTCGTGTGACGGACCGGGCGACGCTGTTCAATCTGCTGATCGGACTGAACGGCTACACCATTTCGACCGGGGTGCTCAGCGCCGACTTGAACGGCAACGAAATTATTCCGGTGCCCTTGGATTGCCCGGAAAGCATTCATGTAGGGTGGATTTCACATAAAAATACAGTGCTGAGCAAGCTCGGAACCGCTTATATCGAGGCGTTGAAGGTTGCTATCGCCCAGTGAGAACGATCACCTTGCAGCGTGATTAGCATGCAGGCTTGGTATATCTTTTGGCTATAACCAGCTATACCTTTATCGAATTACGCTATATCTACGAATCTGTGGTATTTTTTGTATAACATATTGCAGAGGAGTTATGGTTATGGTGAGAAGCAGTCATTTGGGATATCCGCGCATTGGTGCCGATAGGGAATGGAAGAAAGCATTGGAAGCGTTTTGGGCCGGCAAAATAGAAGAGGCTGCGTTCCAAGATCAGCTGCAGGAGATTCGGTTGAACCATCTGCGCAAGCAGCAGGCAAAGGGCATTGATTTGATCCCTGTAGGGGATTTCAGTTATTACGATCATATCCTGGATACGGCCGCCATGTTCGGAATCGTGCCGCAGCGGTTCGCCTATGCGGGGGGCGCTGTTCCCCTGTCCGTCTACTACGGCATGGCGCGCGGAACAAAGGAGGCAACGGCCTGCGAAATGACCAAGTGGTTCAATACGAACTACCACTATATCGTGCCTGAGCTGACGGATGCCGAGCCGGCATTGACGGAGAATAAACCGCTTAGCGCCTATCGCGAAGCGAAGGAGAAGCTGGGCATCGACGGGAAGCCGGTAATCGTTGGACCGCTCACGTTCCTGAAGCTTTCCAAAGGGTATCTTCAATCGGAATCCGATGCTTGGCTGGACCGGCTGCTTCCGCTTTATGTACAGGTTCTTCAGGAACTTGCCCAAGAAGGAGTAACGTGGGTGCAGATCGACGAGCCGATTCTTGTGACGAAGCTGAACGATGCAGATCTTCAACGGCTGCGGCGCATTTATGAGACGTTCGCCGATGCGGTGCCGGGGTTGAACATTCTGCTGCAAACGTATTTTGAATCGGTGGATCATTATCGCGAGATTGTGGCGCTGCCGGTGAAGGGGATCGGTCTTGACTTCGTGCATGGCTTGGCGGGGAATCTGGCGTCAGTCCAGTCGCTTGGTTTCCCAGCGGACAAAATTCTCGCCGCCGGCGTCATCGACGGACGCGGGATCTGGAAGGCGCCGCTTCGCGAGAAGCTGCAGCTGCTGAGCGAGCTGGCTGAGACCGTCACGCAGGATCGTCTTATCGTACAGTCCTCCTGCTCCTTGCTCCATGTTCCGGTAACTGCGGAACGCGAGACGAAGCTTATAGCCGAATTAAAGGATGCGCTTGCGTTCGCCGATGAGAAGCTGGACGAGATCGTTCTTCTGGCGAAGGCAGTCGCTTCGGGCCATACTGCGGTTGCCGCCGAGCTGGACGCGAACGAGCGGGCGCTTGAGGCGCTCCGGCAGTCCGATGAGCGTCGCCGCACGAGCGTACATCAAGCTGTTGCCGCAATTAGCGCGGAGGAGCCGAAGCGCTCCCACCCGTTTGCCGAGCGCCATGCGGCACAGCAGGCGAAATGGCGGCTGCCGCTGCTGCCGACAACGACGATCGGCTCTTTCCCGCAATCCGCGGAAGTGCGGAAGGCGCGCCAGCTTTGGCGCAAGGGCGAGTGGAGCAGCGAAAGCTATGCGAGCTTCATTCGTGAGCAAATCGATATCTGGATCAAGCTTCAGGAAGCGATCGGCTTGGACGTCCTCGTGCATGGCGAGTTCGAGCGTACCGACATGGTGGAGTTTTTCGGCGAGAAGCTTGCGGGCTTTGCCTTTACCCAGAACGGGTGGGTGCAGTCGTATGGTTCCCGCTGCGTGAAGCCGCCGGTTATATTCGGGGATGTCGCTTTCAAAGGAGCCATGACCGTCGAGGAGACGAAGTATGCCCAATCGCTGACGGAGCGCCCTGTGAAAGGCATGCTGACCGGACCGATTACGATTATGAACTGGTCGTTCGTCCGCGACGATCTGCCGCGCGAGCAAATCGCCTATCAATTGGCGTACGCGCTGCGGCAGGAAGTAGAGGCGCTTGAGCAGGCGGGTATCGGGATGATTCAGGTCGATGAGCCAGCGGTACGCGAAGGACTGCCGCTGAAGGAAGCGGAGCAAGCCGGGTACCTGGCTTGGGCGGTCAAGGCTTTCCGCATCGCGACATGCACGGTGCAGGAGACAACGCAGATTCATACGCATATGTGCTATTGCGAATTCCACGACATGATCGACTCGATTGACGCCATGGACGCCGATGTGATCTCGATCGAGACGTCCCGCAGCCACGGCGAGCTCATTCACAGCTTCGAGCTGAACACTTACAAGCTCGGTATCGGATTAGGCGTGTACGATATTCACAGCCCGCGCGTTCCGAAGGTGGAGGAGATGACCAACATGATCGATCGCGCCTTGCGGGTATTGGATCCGAAGCTGTTCTGGATCAACCCGGACTGCGGTCTGAAGACGCGCGGGCAGGAAGAGACGATCGCTTCCCTGCGCAACATGGTGGATGCGACGAGGCTGGCCCGCGCGCGGTATGAGGTTAACGTTTGAGAATGAAGATACCAAAAGAATAATCGGAGAAGCCTTGGCTCTTGAAGAGCCGGCAGGAACGGAACGAAGCCCCCAAGTAGGAAACTTGGGGGCTTTTTGTCGATCCTTACAATTTCTTAACCTGAGCATTACATAGCATTGACCCTTGCAACTTGGCATCAAGTTAGACTGGTTCCATAGCACGAATAAGCATTTCAAACACGCCATGTCTTCATGCCAAATTCAAGGAGGCTTCGATGAAAGTAGAGTTGCATTGCCATACCCGACTGTCAGACGGCTCATTCACGTTTGAACAAATATTGGAGCAAGCTGTGCAAGAAGGCGTCGTCCAGATCGCCGTAACGAATCATGATACGACCCGTGAGCTTGAGCTCATGATGCGTCAAGGACTGGAGCGGGGCATTGCGATCATCCCCGGTATCGAGATATCCGGCTACGATGAGGAGAGGCGGCGGAGAGTGCACATTCTCGGCTATTACATCGACCCCGGGAGCCCGGAGATAGAAGCGCTGTGCGGCCCTTTGCTGGAGAGGCGCCACCAAGGCTGCCTTCAGGCAATCGCCAGGCTGATGGAAGCCGGATACGCCATTACGCTTCAAGATGTCATGCGGTACGCGGAAGGCGGGACAGGCATCTATAAGCAGCACATCATGCATGCCCTGATCGACCGAGGCTATACGAAGTCGATCTACGGCGATTTATATAAGAAGCTATTCGCTCGCGGTCAGAACGGCGAGCAGCCGGGGATTGCCTATATCCCCACTGAATATGTCGATGCCCGTGAGGCGGTCCGGGTCATCCTGCAGGCGGGCGGGGTGCCGGTATTGGCGCATCCGGGGCAATACGGGAACTTCGAGTTCGTTCCGGAGTTGGTGGATGCCGGCTTGCAGGGCATTGAAGTGTGGCACCCGCTGCACAATGAGGCAGACGAGCATAGAGCCCGCGAGCATGCTGCAGCTTATGGCTTGATCATGACCGGGGGCTCGGATTTCCATGGCTTCTATGGAGAGAGAGAAGTCCTGCTGGGGAGTAAGAGTCCGGGCTTAAGCGTCGTGGAGGAGTTGAGGGCCCGGAGACAGGTGCTGCACGGGGATTCTATTGTCACAATCAAAGGAGATGTCACATCATGAAGTTTATTCACCAAACCACTTCCAGCCTCCCCTTGTCGACAGAGCCGGCGATAGCGGCTAGCAGCCACATCCTGAACAGCTATGCAGGAGCCTGGACCTCCATCGGCCCGCACAACAAAATCATCGAATCGCGCATCGGCGATTACACCTATACGATGGATGACGTAACCATCAACTATGCGGAAATCGGCAAGTTCACATCGATTGCTTCCCACGTCTGCATCAATCCGGTTGATCATCCCATGGACCGGGTCACGCAGCATCATATGACTTACCGGCGCGCAGCTTTCGGCTTTGCCGAGAGGGACGACGACTCGTTCTTCGAGTGGCGCAGAGGCAACCGTGTCACGATCGGTCACGATGTCTGGATCGGACATGGCGCTATCGTCATGAAGGGGGTTCATATCGGGACCGGCGCCGTTATTGGGTCGGGAGCGATCGTGACGAAGGACGTGGAGCCCTATTCCGTTGTTGTCGGCGTACCGTCCAGACCGCTGAAGAAGCGGTTCTCCCAGGAAACCATCGACCGTTTGTTGGCCATTGCCTGGTGGGACTGGCCTCGCGATTTGTTGGAGACGAGATTTCATGAATTGAACGATGTCGCCGCTTTTATTAAGCAATACGGCTGACCTTACCAAGGAGGCGTCTGTTATGTCTGAAGAGATGGATATTATGGATCACCTGATCGCATCGATTCAATCCGGCAAGTATGAGCCAGACGATAAGCTGCCTTCGGAGAACGAGCTTGCGGATACCTTCAAAGTTCCGCGCATTACCGCCCGCAAAGCGTATGAGCGCCTTCAAGAGCTCGGTTACATTTACTCCAAACAGGGGAAGGGCAGCTTCGTGCAGGACAGAAATCTGCGCATTCCCTTAGTGCTTAACGCCGATAAGAGCTTCAGCCAGAAAATGACCGAGATGGGGTATGCGTACCGGTCTCAGAACATATTTTGCGAGCCCATCGAATTTAATAACAAAATTTACGAGTCGCTAGGCGTCGGCGAAGAGGATCGCGTGTTCAAAATCGGACGCCTGCGCAGCATCGACGGAAGGCCGATCGCCCTGCATATTTCGTATGTGGCCGAAACGGTGTTTCCGGATATCGGGAGCGCGGGCAAAGCGATTACTTCCATGTTTCACTACTATCAGAACCGGGGCTATCATCGCTTCCGGTCGAACGAGACATTTCTCCGGTTGACGCATCCGACCAAGTATGAGCGGGAGCTTCTGGCTTGTTCGAGCCTGATTCCTCTGCTGGTGCTGGAGTCCGAATGCATCGACAGCGATTCCGGCCGAACGTTGGAATACGGCAAAACGATGTACCGGGGCGACGTATTCACCTACGTCATCTAGCTTTTACACAATCTTAACGGCTGCCGGCCTGGCAACAAGATAATGTAAGTGTCGAGGAGCGGATTAGTCGCAAGGAAGGAGTCTATGACCTTATGAAGCAAGAGACGATGAGTCGAAAGGTGCGGACGGAAATATTGGTGGACGGCTCGCTTAATCTCGCTGCCGCCTTAGCCGGCGAGATCAAGAGCAGCTATCCGGTTGCACTTATCGAAGAGCCGAATCATGGCCTGGTCATGGTTCGGGTGCGGGAGACGGCGAAGATGAGCCTGTTTTATCTGGGCGAAGTGCTGGTCACCGAATGTAAAGTTCGAGTCGAAGGAGCTTTGGGAATCGGTATTGTGAAAGGCGACGAGCCGGAGAAAGCCTATGATCTGGCCGTCATCGATGCGGCTTATGCGGCAGGTCTGGTGGAGACTGCGGCATGGTTCGGCCGTTTGCAGGCGGAAGGGCAGCGAATCGCCGCCGATCGCCATGCGCGCCATATGCAGGTTCTGCAAACGAAAGTGGATTTTGAAACGATGGACATCGATTGAGAGGATTTGAAAGGAGGTATCCCCTGATGCTGGATAGGGTTCATGATATACAAACCGCATACCGCAGAGTGGTCGACGCCATGGCACGGCCAGGCACGATTGCCGACCTGTCCGAGGAAGCGGCGAAGCTGGATGGAGTACAAGGCTGCTTGCCGGCGACCTTCTTGCTCGCTCAGATGCTGCTTGATACAGAGGTCACGTTCAAGGTGGTCTCGGAGCGGGAAAAAGAGACAGCCTACTGGTTAAGCCAGTTGACGTATGCCAAAGAGGCGGCGCTGGAAGAGGCCGACTTCATCTTCGTCCTGCAGGACGCTTCACCCGAGTGCCTGCTTCAAGCGATTGAAGCTGCTAAAGTTGGCGAACTGAAAGATCCGCACAGCTCTTCGACCGTCATTGTCGAATCGGCCGGTGTAGCCGGAGGCGGTACGAAACTGCGCTTCACCGGGCCCGGTATTCAAAGCTCGGCAGCAGCGCAGCTCGCAATCGGCGGCGATGAGTGGATTGACGCCAGAGCGGAGCGCAATGCGGAGTTTCCGCTGGGACTGGATCTTATGTTCACGGATGCTTCCCACCGGCTCCTTGCTGTGCCCCGAACGACTCAGGTTGTGAAGGAGGAGAAGCAGCCATGGGTTATGTAGCGGTCAAAGGCGGAACGCGCGCCATTGAACAATCCTTGAATCGCATCCGGTTCGAGCGGTTGCGGCAGGGCAGAGCGTTGGATGTGGACAGCGTACAAGCGGGGATGCGAAGCCTTGTCGACCAAGTGATGTCCGAGAGCAGCCTGTACAGCGAAGAATTAGCGGCTCTGGCGATCAAACAGGCTGAAGGCAGTCCGGAGGAAGCGGTATTCCTGCTTCGGGCCTACCGCTCCACGCTGCCAAGGAAGCATTACTCCAGAACGGTGCGCTCCGAGGAGATGCGCGTGGAGAGACGGATTTCCGCATCGTTCAAAGATATTCCCGGCGGGCAAGTGTTGGGAGCGTCGACGGATTATTCCCACCGGCTCCTGGATTTTGACCTGATGGATGAAACGGCGGAGACCGTCGCTGAGTGGCTGCAGGCATATGAGAGAGCGGCGGTTGCTCCCGATGAAGGTCATGCGGAAGAGTCGGAGGGCCGTTTCCCCAAGGTGCTGGATTATTTGCGAAGAGAAGGCCTCATCTCGGAATGCCCGGTCGATCCTGCCGAGCCGGACGACGTTACCCGGACGAGTCTGACGTTTCCGGCGTCGCGCAGCGAGAAGCTGCAAGTGCTGACCAGAGGGCAGACCGGCGCCGTCACTTCCTTGGCATATGCGGTAATCCGCGGTTACGGCATGGTCCACCCGACGGTAGGCGAGCTGCGCGTCGGCGACATTCCGGTCTATATCGACAGCCCGCTGCAGGCTTCCGGGGATGAGGACGAAGCCTATTACATCGGAGATATCAAAGTGACGGAAGTCGAGATGCTCGTTCCTGCCACCGTAGAGAAGGAGAACGGCAGGAAGGAGCTGCAGCTGGATTTCGGCTACGGGCTCTGTTACGGGCAGAACGAGACGAAAGCGATCGCCATGAGTATTCTAGACAAGAGCCTGGAGAGAGGCGATAAGTCGGTTCCGACACAGAATGAGGAATTCGTTCTGTTTCATATCGATTCCGTCGAGTCGACCGGATTCATTTCGCATTTGAAGATGCCGCATTACGTGACCTTCCAAGCGAAGCTGAACGATGTCCGCAAGTCAAGGAAGCAGCCGAAGAATCAGCCCGCAGATACGAAGCAGAAGCAAGAGCAGGAGGTGTGAGACAAATGCGAATTTCATATCATTTCGCCTTCTTGGATGAAGGGTCCAAACGCGAGATCCGCAGAGCTACGCTGAAGGCGATCGCCATTCCGGGGTATCAGGTGCCGTTCGCCTCCCGGGAGCTGCCCATCGGCCGAGGATGGGGGACAGGCGGATTGCAGCTGACGTTGTCGCTGATCGGCAGGAACGATGTGCTCAAGGTGATTGACCAAGGCTCCGACGAATCCGTCAATGCGGTGAGCATCAAGAAGCTGATCGACAAGACGACTGGCGTTCCGACAGTCGATGCGACACCGGAAGCGACGCTCATTCAATCCCGCCACCGGATTCCGGAGATTCCGCTGACCAAGGAGCAGATTCTGGTCCTGCAGGTGCCGATGCCCGAGCCGCTGCGGATGTATGAATCGAGTGAGCTGGAGACGAAGAGGCTGCACGGGGAGAAGGATTACAGCGGCGCCTGGCTGATGCTGTTCGAGCAAATTATGAAGTATCGGGGAGTCTCCACGGGTGCCGATCATCCGGTTATGGTACATGACCGGTATGTGATGGCGCCGAGCCCGATACCGAAGTTCGACAATCCGAAGATGAATCATTCGGAAGCCTTAATATTGCTGGGGGCCGGACGCGAGAAGAAGATTTACGCCGTACCTCCTTATACGAAGGTCGTCTCTCTGGACTTCGAGGACGTTCCGTTCGCGCCGGAGTCTTTCCCCGGCCAATGCTGCAGGCAGTGCGGGGCGAGCGATGTGTTTATGGACGAACTATATGACCGGGAGCTGGATACAACGTACTACCAATGCAACGATACGAGCTACTGCTTGGATCGCATGAACGAGAAGTCTTCCTAGAAGGTAGAGGTGAAGGAAAAATGAGTCATATCGCATCCCCCATTATGAGAGTCAACCGTCTAAATAAACAGTTCGGCGCAGGCTGCGAGCATTGCAGCGATCCGGCGAGCCGCCATCTGGACCGCAACTACTGCCGGTCCTGCGGAACCGTCTATTCATGTCAGGACATCACATTCGACCTGTATCCCGGGGAAGTGCTGGGCATCGTGGGCGAGAGCGGCAGCGGCAAATCGACGCTGATGCGGTGTCTGTACTTCGATCAAGAAGTGAGCGGAGGCGAAGCTTATCTGGAGCCGTACAAAGACGGCGGCAGCAACATGTTTCTGGAGTCTTCCCAGCAGAAGAAATATATCCGCAACCATTTGATGGGCAAAGTGTATCAAAATCCGGTTCTGGGGTTAAGGATGGGCTTCTCCTCCATCGGCAATATCGCCGAGAAAATGATTGCCGCCGGCAATCGCCGTGTCGCCGCGATGGAAGCGCGTGGAAGCGAGCTGCTGGAGCGGGTTCATATCCCGGTATACCGGATGAAGGAAGCGCCGAAGAACTTCTCCGGCGGGATGCAGCAGCGGGTGCAAATTGCCAAAGCGCTGTCGAACAATCCGCCGATCCTGTTATTGGACGAAGTGACGACGGGATTGGATCTTTCGGTGCAGGCGAATGTGCTGGATCTGATCAAGCATCTACAGAGAGAGCTGCAGATCAGCATGCTGCTCGTCTCGCACGACCTTGGCGTGATCCGCATGCTGGCGGACCGGACGATGGTGATGCTGGACGGACGCGTCGTCGAACAGGGCCTAACCGATCAGATTCTTGAGGATCCGCAGCATGCCTACACCCAGCAGCTCGTTCATTCTCTGTTATAGCCAAAGCGAATACCTGGGAGGAGGACTTAGGATGTATGTAATAACGAATGGCATCATTATCACGGAAGAAGCGATATTGGAAGGATACGAGATTCTGGTCGAGGGGGACCGCATCTCCCGAATCGCCCGGAGAGGAGAGTTCCTCCGGGATGAAGGCACGGAAGTCATCGACGCGTGCGGAGGCTATGTGACGCCCGGGATGATCGACATTCATTCGGATTATATCGAGCACATGACGGCTCCGCGGCCTACTTCGCTGATCGACTTCCGGATCGGTCTGCGCGAAACGGAGAAGGAGCTTATCTCCCACGGTATTACGACCATGTATCATTCCCTGTCCATCTTCAAATCCGTGGATTATAAATACCGGCCGATCCGTGAGCCCGAGAACGTGCGCAAGCTGATCGATCTCATCGACCGGACACACAACAGCAAACACTTGATCCGCCATCGGTTTCACGCCAGATTCGAGATCGACAACCTGGATCAGATCGATAACTTGAAATCTTACATTCAAGAAGAGAAGGTCCATTTGGTATCCTTCATGGATCATACGCCGGGCCAAGGGCAGTACAGGGATTTGGAAGTGTACAAGAAGACCGTCCGCGGCTATGACACCATCAGCGATGAGAACATCGCCGTCCTGATCGCTAATCATCAGACGAAGGAGAAGATGACGGTCGAGGCAATCCGGGAAATCGCGGAAATGGCTAGAGTCAGAAATATCGCCATCGCTTCGCATGACGACGATTCGGTTGAGAAGCTGGACCTGGTGCAGAGCTTCGGCACCGCAATCAGCGAATTCCCGATCACACTAGCCATTGCCCGCAAAGCGAAGGAGAAGGGACTTCACACGGTGGCCGGCGCGCCCAACGTCATTCTGGGCGGCTCGCACAGCGGCAACCTGTCCGCCGCCGAAGCGATTGAAGACGGCTGCATCGATATTCTATGCAGTGATTACTATCCGGCAGCGATGCTGCACGCGGTCTTCCAATTAGCGGCCTCTTCGCAGCAAGCTCTTGTCGAGATGTTCAAGCTGGTGACGCTGAATCCGGCCAAAGCGGTCAACATTGCGGATGATTACGGCTCGATTGAGGCAGGCAAGAAAGCGGATCTGTTGATCATCGAACGGATTGAACCGGATGATTTCCCTGTCGTGACGACCGTGTTCGTTGACGGCAAATTGATTCAAAAAACGAATTACCGCATCTAACAGGAGGTGATGGCATGGAGTACTTGCTGTCGATCGAACAGCTGTCCAAGTCGTTTACGCTGCACAATTTAAACAAACATATTTCCGCGGTGGATGATGTCAACATGTATGTGAAAGAAGGCGAATTCGTCGGGATTACCGGCAAAAGCGGCAGCGGCAAATCGACCGTTCTGAAATGCATCTACCGCACGTACTTGCCGAATGGCGGCAGCATCTGGTACGACTCCGCGAGATTCGGAACCATCGATTTGGCGGCCGCTTCGGAGCGAACGATCATCGAGCTGCGCAAGCTCGAGATCGGCTATGTGTCCCAATTTCTGAATGTGATGCCCCGGACGACAGCCAGAGAGCTGGTCCGCAACGCCATCGTCGAAATGGGGCAGCCCGCAGACTACGCCGAAGCGGAGACCGTCCAGATGCTGGAGCATTTCGAGCTGGACCGCAGCTTGTGGGACAGTTACCCGGCTACGTTCTCAGGCGGCGAGAAGCTGAGATTGAATATCGCGAGGGCGATGGTCAAGCGGCCGAGACTGCTGCTGCTCGACGAGCCGACGGCCAGTCTGGATCACAGCTCGAAATTGAAAGTGAAGGTGCTCATCGAGCAGTTGATGAAGGAAGGCACGACGATGCTGGGCATCTTCCACGACCTGGAATTCATGGAGCATCTGTGCCATCGCGAGTATCAAATTCGGGCAGGGAGATTCTTCACGGCGGAGAAAACGAGCTAGCTTACAATATCTTAAAATTATCAGAACATTCAGAAAATAAACGTCGATTATACTCATAGTGTTATGTTCCAATTAATGAAGATGGTTATTATCGGGAGGGGTTTCCACGTGACAAAGCTCAAGACTCTCATCATTTCTTTATGTTTGGTTGCCGTAGCCACCGGCTGCGCAGCGAAGACCGGCGATACACAGAACGCCGCCGCATCTGCCAAGACGAAAGACACCATCACGATTGCCTGGTACCCGAATGAATCGGGAGCTGACTTGAAGAACGCCCGGGAGGAGCTCGGGAAAGTGATCGAAACCGCCACAGGCAAGAAAGTCGAACATAAAACAACGACGGACTATATCATCGCCATTGAAGCGATTGCCAGCGGCGGAGCGGATCTTGCTTTCATGGGACCGCAAGGCTACGTTGAAGCGAACGCGAAGAACAAAAAGGTTCAGCCGCTCGTCGTGGCGAGCGGGGAGTCGGGCACCTTGGACGACGCCGTTTATTACAGTTGGTTGAATGTGCGCAAAGGCGAGGAAGGCTCGTACAAGAAAGGCGAAGGCTTCGCGATGGACGCGATTGCCGGCAAGAAATTCTCTTTCGTTTCCAACTCCTCAACGTCCGGGTTTAAAGTGCCATCCGCCGGAATCATCGGTTATTTCAACAAACAAGAGAAGTTCAAAAGCCTGACGGTCGACGACCTGCTGCAAGGCGGCAAGGACAAGTTCTTCTCCGAGGTGCTGTTCGGAGGCACTCACCAGGGCGCGGCAGTGAACCTGCTGACGGGCAAAGCGGACGTCGCCGCTTTCTGCGATACGTGCGTGTCTAACTACGTGGAGCTGGAGTCGGGAACGGCCAATAAGCCGGGTGCGGTCTATAAGGTCAAACAAGGCGCGGCGGAGCCGTTCAACACGCTGATCGGCAAAGAGTTTACAATCATTTCGTCCACGCCTGTATTGAACTCGCCTTTTGCCATCAACACCGATACCATTAGCGCCGAAGACCAGAAGAAGCTGAGAGATGCCTTTATCTCCGATGAAGTAACCAAGAATCCGAAAGTATTCCTGCCCAAGGATTCCAAGGAGTCCGGTCTGTTCAAGCAAAAGACAGGAAAAGAAAAATTCCTTCCCGTTGAGGACGCTTGGTTCAATCCGGTCAGAGATCTTTCCAAATAAGCGAAACACTAGCAGGACATAACCGATCGAGGGAGTAACCATGACAACGTTATTGGAATTCAAACAAGTGTCCAAACAGTACGGCACGGATACAAGAGCGTTATCGGACGTTAATTTCGCAGTGAAAGCGGGAGAATTCGTATCTATCATCGGACCTTCCGGAGCCGGCAAATCCACGCTCCTTCGCTGTATTAACCGGATGATTGACGCGAGCAGCGGAGAGATCATTTTCGACGGCGCGAGCATTATGGATTTTAAGAAAAGCGACTTGAAACGGCTGCGTACGCGGATGGGGATGGTTTTCCAGCATTACAATCTGGTGGACAGGCTGACCGTGGTCGAGAATGTGCTGCACGGGAGGCTTGGTTACAAGTCCACGCTGGAGGGCGTTCTGGGGCTTTACACGAAAGAAGAGAAGCGCCAAGCTTACGCCATTCTGAAAATACTCGGGCTCGAGGACCATGTGTATAAACGCTGCGACCATCTGAGCGGCGGTCAGAGACAGCGTGTGGGCATCGCGCGGGCGCTCATCCAGGCTCCCAAAATGCTGCTGTGCGACGAACCGATCGCCTCGCTGGATCCGAATGCATCCAAAGTCATTATGGACCATTTGCGCAGCATCTCTACGAAGATGGGGATCACCGTTATTGTCAATTTGCATCAAGTGGATACCGCCCTGCAATACTCGGACCGGATTCTTGGCGTGAACAAAGGAACGATCGTGTACGACGGCCCTCCGTCCGGGATCAAGCGCGAGCAGCTGTCCATGATTTACGGCTCAGCTCTCGAAGAGCATGCGGGGGAGCTGAAGGCTGAGCTGGAGGCATCCTATGCCTGATACCTTCTTCCTCCGCAAACGGATGAATACGCTGGCCTTTTGCCTCTTGCTGCTGGCCGTTACGCTAGCTGCGATGATCATCACGGACTATGACGTGGTGAAGGGCTTTACGTCCATACCGAAAGCGGCGCAGTGGGCGGCAAGCAATTTTTACCCGACTGAGAAAGCGATGGGCAAACTTTCCGGTATCGTCGGCTCCCTGACGGAGACGCTGCTCGTCTCAATTGCCGCCACGACGGCGGCCGCCGTGTTCGCAATGTTATTCGCTATCCTAGGCTCCCATACGACCGGAGTGGGGGGCGTCTTCAGCTTTGTAAGCCGCTCTATCGCTACATTGTTCCGCAATATCGATGTTGCCGCATGGTCGATGATTCTGCTCATCTCCTTCGGCCAAAATGTGCTGACCGGGTATTTTGCCCTCTTCTTCGGCTCCTTCGGGTTCTTGACGCGCGCCTTCATGGAGTCGATCGACGAAGTCAGCTCCTCCTCCGTTGAAGCGCTGAAAGCGACGGGGGCCAGCTACTTTACGATCATTTTCCAATCGGTCATCCCTTCGAGCATGCCCCAGCTGCTTAGCTGGATGCTGTTCATGGTGGAGACCAACATCCGCCACGCCACATTGATCGGCATTTTGACCGGTACCGGAATCGGATTTCTCTTCAGCTTATATTACAAAAGTCTAAATTATAGCGCCGCCTCCTTAGTCGTTATCGTCATCGTCGTTGCAATCTTCTGCATCGAAGCCGTCTCCAACTATGTCAGGAAGGTGATCTTGTAATGGATTTACATGAAACCGTAAGGGCCGTCTATGACAAGGGCAGCGGTCAGGATGCGGTATTCGGCACGCGGACGCGAGTGATGAATAAGCAAAAGATCGTGATTCGGCTTACACTGGGCGCTTTGGCAGCGTTGACGCTATACGGCTTTGCAACGTTCGACTACAAGGGCGTGCAGCTTGGGGAGGCCGTGTCTTCGACCCTGCAGACGGTCAGAACGATGTTCCTCCAGCCAAGGTTAACCCACTTCACGTTCGTCGAGGCGCTCGGTCAGATTGCCATTACTCTAGGGCTGGCGTTTCTGACGACATTGTTCGGCGCAGTGATCGCCCTGTACCTAGGCTTACTGGCGGCACGGAATTTATCCCATCCGCGGCTGTCGGTCGTGATTAAGGGTGCCGTCGCCTTTATTCGGGCGGTTCCTACGGTGTTATGGGTGTTGATTTTTGCGGTTGCGGCGGGGCTAGGCAGCGTTGCGGCCGTCATCGGGATGACGTTCCACTCCATCAGCTATCTCGTGAAGGCTTACTCGGAATCCTTCGAAGAATTGGATCAAGGTACGATTGAAGCACTGAAGGCGAGCGGGGCGAACTGGTGGCAAATCGTTTTCCAAGCTGTCCTCCCTTCCTCGGCCTCCTATTTGATTTCATGGACTTTCATGCGCTTCGAAATCAATTTCGCCGTCGCCGTCGCGATGGGGGCGGCAGCCGGAGCAGGGGGAATCGGTTATGACATGTTTATGGCGAGTTCGTTCTATTACGATGTCAGGGAGATTGGCGCTATCACGTACTTCATCTTGGGCTTTGCCATCCTGCTCGAGATCGCGGCTTCGGGGATTAAGAGGAAATTGCGAGTCCATAACTAATGCAAACGGGTTGAGAAAACGCAGACCATGCGAATTCTCAACCCGTTTATTCATTGGCTGGCGGTTTACTCGCTGACCATGCGGTTCGTTAAGCTGCCAAGCTTCTCGATAGTAATCGTCACGGTATCGCCGTTCTGCAGGTACACGCGTTTGTCCACCGGATCTCCGAGCACGACGCCTTCCGGCGTTCCCGTGAGAATAATGTCTCCCGGATACAGTGTCATATGCTGCGAAATGTAGCTGACAATCTCGTCGCAGTGGAAAATCATATCCGCCGTGTTCGAGTTTTGGCGCACCTTGCCGTTGACGGTGGTCGAAATGCTCAAGTCGTTCGGGTTGCCGACCTCGTCCGCCGTAACCAGGTAAGGTCCGAGCGGGCTGAAATCATCGCATGATTTGCCCAGCAGCCACTGCGCCGTACGCATCTGCAGATCGCGGGCAGACAGGTCGTTCACGCAGCAGTAGCCATAAACATGGTCCAGAGCGTCCTCTTTGGAAATATATTTGGCCTGCTTGCCGATGACGATGACGAGTTCAGCCTCATAGTCGACTTCTTTGGTGACGCGCGGAAGGGCGATATCATGCCCATGACCTGTAAGCGTATTGTTGAATTTATTAAAAAGAATCGGATACTGCGGAATCGGCGCATTCGTTTCTTCCGCATGCTTGCGATAGTTCAGGCCGACGCAAATGATTTTGCCGGGATCCGTTACGCAAGGACCGTAGGTGACAGACGATTCGCTGAGGAGAAGGTCCGCGCGGTCAGCGCTTTCCAACGCAAGGTTGACGAGCTGGCGCAGCGCTTCCGTCGCTGCTGCTCCGCCTTGAATCGCTTCGTGCACATTGGCGGGTACAGCGAAAGCGGGATTGAAGCGGCGAACGGCGCCGGCGACGTCCAGCACACCCTGATCGGTCAGCACGCCGAGCGCTAAAGTTTCGTTTTGATGGAATGTGAGCAATTTCATGTGGGAGCCTCCTAATGATTATATAAAATTCAATAATAGCTGTGGATAACTTCATCTCGCCGTTAGGCGTTCTTGCCGAACACGACGCCTCCGTCAATATACAGCGGTGAGCCCATCATGAATTTGGAATCGTCGGAGGCCAGGAACAATGCGGCTAAAGCCACGTCATCCGGGCGACCCAACTCGTTGCTCAGCTGCCGGGTTTTGAGCGATGCGATGGCCGCTTCCGGATCGTCATACGACGTGCGAAGATAATTCTCCACGAACGGCGTCATAATCGTTCCCGGCAGCAAGGCGTTCACCCGGATGCCGTAGGGGGCATAATCCACCTGCATGGATTTGGTGAGGGCCAGCACGGCGCCTTTGGTTGCGGCGTAGGAGGCGCGGCGGGCCAGTCCGATTTCGGCGATGCAGGAAGACATATTAATGATAGACCCTGACTGGCGTGCCATCATATGGGGAAGAACGTGCTTGGACGGAAGGAATACGCCCTTCACGTTAATGCTCATGATGCGGTCCCAAGCGTCCGGCTCCAGCTCATGCAGCGCACCGACACCGCTGATGCCGGCGTTGTTGAAGAGCACATCGATCCGGCCGAACTCCTGGATGATCTGCTCAACCATCGCCTGGACGGAATCGGAGTGGGTCACATCCGCCCGGATGAAGCGGGCCGTTCCGCCGGCTTCGGTGATGGCGTTCACCGTCTCGATCCCCTTCGCTTCGTCGAGGTCGTTCACGATGACCTGGGCGCCTTCCCGCCCGAATAAGAGAGCCGTGCTTTTGCCGATACCGGAAGCAGCGCCTGTGATGAGAATGACTTTGCCTTGCAATCGCATGTTCAATTCCCCTTTGCTATTCGGATAATTGTTGAGCCAGCTTGCATACTTCATCTATACAGATCTGCTTCTTCTGTTCCCACTGAGGCAACATCATGGAGCAGCTGACAGCGGCGATTACGTTCCCTTGCGCATTGCGAATCGGAGCGGCCGCACAACTGAAGCCGAGGACGGCTTCCTCCAGATCCAGCGCATAGCCTTGCTTGCGGATTTGTTCCAGAGAGCTTCTCAGCGCCTGCAGCGTCGTGATGGAATGCGCGGTGAGCTGAGGAAAAGGCTCCTGCTCCTTCGTGTACAGCGAGTCGAGCTCCTCATCCGTGAGACCGGCGAGCATGACCTTGCCGAGCGCAGTGGCGTGTGCGGGCAGGCGCATGCCGGGTCCGGAAGCCAGCCGGACAGGTGTAAGCGCTTCCTCTTTGGCGAGGTAGAGTACTTCATTGCCGTCCAATTTGGCTAACTGGAGCGACTCCCCGAGCCTAAGCTTCGTTAAGGACGCCTCTTTGTGGAAGGACTCGTTCAGGTCGCGGTGCTGGTTAGCCGCATGTCCGAGCCGTGAAAGCTCGCGTCCGAGGCGGTATGTTTCGCCGGCTTCCTTTTCGATCCACCCGAGATTCTCCAGCGTCAGCAGCAGGGAGTACATCGAGCTCTTGTTGATTTGGAGCGCGCGCGAGATATCGATGAGCTTCAGCTTGCCTGGCTGGCCGGCGATTTCTTTCAGGATCAGGTGGGCGCGTTCAATGGCTGGAACGCGGTATTTATCGTCCAATCGGGGGCCTCCTAGATGTCGGTGGTTTATTATAGAAAACCGAGTTTATGTATTGGAACCATCATAGCATAATTTTTGGCAAATGACGAGGGGGAAAACAGGGGAGTCACTACGAAGTGTGTCTCGCTCAACGAGAGTCTCGCCCGTAGCGGGAATTTCTCCTGTTAAATGAAGCCTGATGGGGCCTCGAATGGCGAGTAACAGGAAAAACTCCCGTTAATCGGCCCGTATTCGCTGTCTTTACGCGGAAAAGGGAAGAATTAACGGGAGGAATTCCCTTTATTCGTAGAACTGGGCTAATATTGTCGGGAATAACGGGAGAAATTCCAGTTACGCCCTGCAGGAGAATGAGATAACAAGCCTCCCTTTACAGGAGTCTCTCCCATACAGTGGTAATTCTAGTTCTGTCTAGGGCGAGAACGAGAAAACTGGCCACCCTTCACGAGAGTCTCGCCCGTAGCGGGAAATTCTCCTGTTAAATGTAGCCCGATGGGCCTCGAATGATGAGTAACAGGAAAAACTCCCGTTAATCGGCCCATCCCGCGGTTCACGCGGAAAGGGGACGAATTAACGGGCGAGCAGCTCCTTATCTGCTGCCCGGAATGAACTGCTTCAGCCACCCGCCGAAGCTCTGCGGATTGCGCGTCTGAATGAGCACGACGCCCTCGCCGCGGAACCGGCAGACGACGCCTTCGCCGCTCGTAAAGCTGGAGAGCCAGCCTTTCGAGGCTTTCTCGATCGTATACGCGGTATAATCCGGCCAAGCGACAAGATGCCCGTTGTCGATGACAACCTCTTGCCCGGGCGCAAGATTGATGGCATGAATTGCGCCGTAAGAGGAGAGGAAGACCGTGCCTCTGCCGCTAATCTCCACAATGAAGAAGCCTTCACCGGACATGAAGCCGCTCATGAGATTTTGCATTTTCGTATTCACCTGAATGCCTGAGGTTCCGGCAAGGAAGCCGTCCTTTTGTACATAAAGCTTGTACGATCCGTCCAGCTCCACAGCCTCGATATCGCCGATGACGGCCGGAGCCAGTAAGACTTCGCCAGACCCCCGAGTCGGCGTCAGCTCCTGGAAGAAAAATTTCTCGCCGCTCAGCATCCGGCCCAGCCCGCGCATGATGCCGCCGTCCACGGTGCCCTTCAGCTCGATATTCGGCGACATGGAGACCATGGCTCCGGCTTCGGCTTTGATGTTCTCACCGGCTTCCAGCTCCACGCGCAGCATGGGAAATGCACCTTTATACAAAATTTCGTGTTTCATGAAATGTCCTCCATAAGTAGATTAGATAATTGGCTATGTAGGGGCTGTTCTCGAACCCTCCAAGCTGCGGTTGAAGTAGACAAATACGGCGCTCAGCAGCAATATACTCATCGTGACGATGAACACGGACCTGAACCCGAACTCAGCGGCAAGGTGACTGCCGAGCAGCGGCCCCAACAGGTTGCCGAGAAACAGCGACGAGGTGTTAAAGCCGTAGGCAGTCCCTTGAATCTGCGTCGGGGCGAGCTTTCTGACCAGCACGTTGAGGGACGGAATCATGCCGCCGATGAACAGTCCCAGCAGGAATCTTCCGACCAGAAGCATTGTGATGCCTGTTGCGAAAGCCTGCGGAATGAAAGCGAGTGCCGCCATACAGAGCGCGATGACGAGCGTTTTGCGCTGACCGATCCGATCGCCGAGACGTCCGAGGGAAGGGGCGCCGAACAAGTTGGCGATGCCCGTAATCGCAACGACCAAGCCGGAGAGCAGCTCCAGATGGCTCCCGGTGTAGATGTTCTTCGCATATACGGTCACGATCGGCTCGATGCTCATCATCCCGACTTGCATGATCAAGGATGCCGCGAAGACAGGGAGCAGGGGCCGGAACAGCCGCCATTCGGTGCGCTGCTTTGTTTTTTTCGGGGCAGGGGCCTTGCGCTCCTCACGTATGAAAATCATCACAATCAGGCTGGCGCAGAGCATGAGAGCGCCGGTGATGAAGAACACATGGCTGTAGCCGATAATACTGGCCAGCAAGCCCCCGACTAGCGGGCCGATCAGCGAACCGGCAATCGATCCCGTCTGCAGCGTGCCGAGCGATTTGCCGGAATGCTCCGCCGGTGTCAGCGAAGCTTGCAGAGAGACGGCCATCGAGATGAACCCGGAGAAGAATCCGTTCAACAGCCGCAAGGCGAGCAGCTGCCACGGATCCGTGACAATTCCCATCAAGGCGGTCACGACCGCCATGCCGAAGCCGGCGCGAAGCAGCATGATTTTGCGGCCACGCCGGTCCGCGATAGCTCCCCATAGGGGCTGCGTGAGGAACGAGGTAATGAATTGGGCGGCGACGATCCAGCCTGTCCACCTGACGATTTCCCCTACGTCGTGAACGCCCAGTTCTTCCACGTAGAGCGGCAGGAACGGAAGGATCAGATTCATCCCGCACATGATGGAAAAGTTAGCCCCCCATAAGATCCATAATGACTTCTTCCAATGTAAGGGTGCAGGCATTTCGAGGGCTCCTTTTCTTTTTTTACAGTATAGCATACTTCGAAAGAACGACATTTATGGGGAAACGCCAAAAAAAGCTATCCTCAGCGGATAAGCCGCTTAGTGAGGATAGCTGCAGGAGACTATGTATTCATACTGGACATCATCGTGCCGAAGATGATGACGACGAAAACGAGATAAATGACAAGCCCGATCGCTGCCCAGATTAAGCTGGCTTTGGCGTAGTTCGATTTTGTCGGGTTTTCGCTTTTGCTGAAGGCCCATACGAACAGCAGCACGATATTCACGATCGGAATGGCGAGCAGAAGGATGGTAATCATCCAATCCTTCACACTTAGCACAGGCGCCTGTTGTTCTTGCATACGGTTCAACTCCCTCTCAGTCATTTACCTTACTGTATTGCAAGCCGCCTTCCGTTATGACTTTTAGTTTACATAACATGGCCCAAGAGGGGAGGTCCCGCACTCGCGCCCGCACTCGCACTCGCACCCGCATGCGCATGCGCAGGACAGCACGTTCTCTATCTGCGGTAGGTACGAAAAACGATATCCCGGTTATAGTTGCCAAAGCTTTCACCGTACAAGGTCAGCCCGCCGACATGCGCCGCATCCGCCGGCACTTCAAGCCGCAGTGTCCACTCGTTGCGCGACATGCGGATGTCCTTGATCGTGACTTCGGACAGACGCTGCCCGTCAAGGAATGTGCCCTGCTCGGTGATCCGGATCACTTTCAACCAACCGTATTGGTTGATAGAGTCCGGCCACCAAGCAGGGGTTAACAAGCCCCGGCCTTGCCCCGAATCGCCGGGACTGGTCCAATAGCCGAGCAGCGTATCATTGACGTAGAAATGGATATCCGACGGCCAATCCTCGGCAACTCCCGGCGCTTCGGAGCCAATTTCCAGCGAAATCTCGATCTCCTCCAGCGTTTGGCTGGGGAGCACGTAATTCGGGATGCGGTATTCCACGAAGCCGCTCCCGAACCACAGGATCTTCGCATGCATCCGCTCAGGCTCGAGAAAATAGCGCGGATCATCGTACTGCCCGATCACATGGTCGGCTGTGGCGAGACCGCACGTAGGCTGTACCTCGAAGCGCGTGTAGTGCCCGATGGGGACGGACACTTCGTCGAACGTGCGCTGCGGCTCGCTTTGCTGCTGCGGCAGCTGTAAGTGCACGCTATCCGCGGCCAAGGTGCAGATTTTGTGCGTGCCGCCTTGTTTGCGCACAAGGGCCGTGCGAATGAGCCCTCCGGCTTCCAGCTTTTTGACATGCATCGTCACAATGGCGCTGCTCAGACCGAGCGTTGCGGCAAGATCCTTCACATTCATCTCCTGCACCGCGAGCAGCTCCAGGATGTGCAGCCGCACCTCGCTGGCCAAAGCCTCATAGAGCGGCAGCCATTTGCGCTCCGTTGTTGCGTATATCATGAGATCGACTCCTTCAGCGACTGATTCATATAAATATAAATCCAAAACATCCGCAAGGAAAGGGTTGAAATCGGGCGGAGTTTATTGTTTAATAAAGACAACAACATTGTATTTATATTAATTGATTTATATTTTTATTAATTATACGACGAGGTGAAGGTAATGTCTATGAAAGCAAGCATGATTATTGACAAAGATTTCAAAGTTGGCGAAGTGGATTCCCGTATTTACGGATCCTTTATCGAGCATTTGGGCCGCGCTGTCTATGGGGGCATTTATGAACCCGGACATCCGCAAGCGGATGAGCAGGGTTTCCGGGCGGACGTATTGGAGCTGGTCAAAGGTTTGGATGTGCCGATCGTTCGATATCCGGGGGGGAACTTTGTATCCGGCTATAACTGGGAGGATGGCATCGGACCGGTGGAGAAGCGCCCAAGAAGACTGGATCTGGCATGGCGCACGATTGAGCCGAATCTGGTCGGCCTTAATGAATTTATGGATTGGTGCCGTAAGGCGAACACCGAAGCTATGATGGCTGTGAATCTCGGAACCCGCGGACCGGATGAAGCCAGAGATATTATTGAATACTCCAATATTCAAGGCGGGACGTATTGGAGCGATTTGCGTATTTCGCACGGGTACAAGGCTCCCCATAACATCAAAACGTGGTGCCTAGGCAACGAAATGGACGGTCCATGGCAGACGGGAGCCAAAACGGCGCTCGAATACGGCCGCGTTGCTTGTGAAACGGCCAAAGTCATGAAGTGGGTGGACCCGTCGATCGAGCTTGTAGCTTGCGGCAGCTCCAGCTTGACCATGGCGACCTTCCCGGAATGGGAGGCGACCGTGCTCGAGCATACTTATAATCATGTCGATTACATTTCGCTGCATCAGTATTACGGCAACCGCGACAAGGATTCCGCTAACTTCCTGGCCCAGTCCATGGGGATGGACCGCTTCATCCATACGGTTATATCGACGGCGGACTATGTTCAAGCTAAGAAGCGCGGCAAGAAGAAAATCAACCTGTCTTTCGACGAATGGAACGTGTGGTACCACTCTAATGAAGCTGACCGCCGCATCGAGCCGTGGTCCATCGCTCCGCCGCAGCTTGAAGACATATACAATCATGAAGATGCGCTGCTCGTAGGGTGCATGCTCATATCCATGCTGAAACGGGCGGACCGCGTGAAAATGGCCTGCTTGGCACAGCTCGTTAATGTCATCGCACCTATTATGACAGCAAACGGCGGGGCAGCTTGGAAACAAACAATCTATTACCCGTATATGCACGCCAGCGTTTTCGGGCGCGGAACCGTCTTGGTGCCGCTGATCAAATCGCCGAAGTATGACGCGAAAGACTACACGGACGTTCCTTATCTGGAGGCTGTAGCGGTACATAATGAGGAGAAAGATGAAGTCACCGTCTTCGCCGTTAACCGCCACTTGACAGAAGCGCTTCCGCTGGAGCTTGATCTGCGCAGCTTCGGAGCCTCTCAAGTCATTCAGCATATCGTGATGGAGCATGACGATTTGAAGGCCGCGAATACGATCGATGCCCATGACCGTGTGAAGCCCCACAATGGAGGCAGCGCAACCGTCGATGGCAACGGCCGTATTGTTGCAACGCTTGGCAAAGCATCATGGAACGTGATTCGTCTCAAATTGGTGTAAGCAGCGAGTTGATATGAAGTTGAAATAACCCGAGACATGGTCAGGAGTATAAGCTCCGCCATGTCTTTTTATTTTGTGCACGTTACACATTATTTACAGCCTGACGCCGAAATAAATCGATTATGCGTTTCACATACTATCACTATCACTCAAGCAGGCAGCGGCATCCTCTAACCCAAGGTTAGAAGCAAGCCCAGGGTTTACGTCTATGACACTCTAGTGAACTTCTTTCTTCTCCAGCCTTGGCTCTGTTATGATGAAGGGAAATATGTCGTTAAGGAGTTTCCTGCACATGAAAACTAAGCTGCTGATTGGAAGCATGATGATTGTGGCATTGGGGTTATCCGCCTGCGGAAATGGAAATGAGAGCCACAAAGAAGCGCAAACCACACCTGCCAAGTCGGATCCGCAACAGGTTTATCAAAACTTTTGTATCTCTTGTCATGGTAATCAATTACAGGGCGGAGAAGGTCCGAACATTCAAAAAGTCGGCGAGCGCTTGACCGAGGAGGAAATCGTGAAGCGCATACAGAAGGGTGGCGGCGGAATGCCACCGTTTCAAGTCGCACTCAAAGAAGAGGAACTAAAGGCGTTGGCGTCGTGGTTGGCCGGCCTTAAATAATGGAAGGAAATGGGTTCCCTAAGGTTCCTTTAAGGTTATCTACATATTTTCTTCATAATTGGGGTTTACAATAGGGGCTAGAGGAGAGTGATGCAAGATGCACCCCAATGTGAAGCCCCGGAGCCGTCTTCGGAAGAAACCGAGTAAGAAGACGAGAACACAACGTCTGGGAGCGACGATTTCCCTATTGCTTTTTTTCATTCTGTTGCCTGTCTGTTCAGTAGCCGGTATGGAGCTGTTAGAACGCGGCTCGCTGCAGGATACGATGAAATGGATATCCTCCAATGAACCGCTTTTTCTATTAAATGTAGGAATTACTTTCTTTTTCCTGGCTTTTATTTACGCTTTAGTGGGATCCTTGGCGATCTCCGGAGCGATCTCCACCCTGCTGCTTGGCCTCATGGCCTTGATTTCTTACATGAAGGTGACAATGATCGGGGAGCCGTTCTTCCCGTGGGATATTTTGCTCAACAAAGAAAGTATGGATATTGCATCCCTAGTTACAGGTAAAGCGGCACTTCTACGAATCGGTGCAGTAGCGGCGGCGGTTGTCATCGTTCTAGTATTAAGATGGGTGATACCGCGCTCTACCCTTCCAGTCATCTCCAGAATTGGGTTAGGGCTGTTTTCGCTCTATGCCTTATATGCATTTGGGATTAAAACACCGTTAGCCGGCAAAATTCTGGATCATGCGGGCGTGAGTGAAATTGTATGGAACCAGCAGGAGAATTATGCGAATAATGGAACGGCGCTGGCTTTTACGTTGAATGTGAAAAATTCGATCGTGCAGAAGCCGGAAACGTACAGCAGTGAAGCGATAGCGACAGTCGCGGCTTCGATCGGAGAGGTATCGCAGAAGGAACCGGCACCTGCGGCGAAAGTGGTTTCGGCGAGCGCCCAGCCAAGCAAAAAGCCGAACGTTATTTTCATCATGAGCGAAGCCTTCTGGGACCCTACGCTGCTGCCGAATGTCAAATTCAGCCAAGATCCTCTGCCTACCGTTCATCGGCTGCAGAAGGAATCATCCTCCGGGTACTTGCTGTCCCCGCAATTCGGCGGGGGTACGAGTAACGTCGAATTCGAAGTGCTGACAGGCAATTCCATGAGCTTCCTGCCGGGCGGATCCATTCCGTACCAGCAGTACGTCAGCAAGCCTGTTCCGAGCTTGGCGAGTTATTTCGCCGATCAAGGCTATAAAAGCATGGGGATTCATTCTTATGAAGGCTGGTTTTGGGACCGGAACTCGGTCTATAAGCAGCTGGGCTTCGAATCTTTCAAAAGCAGCGAGCATTTCGTGAATCCGGAAACGAAGGGGTACTTCATCTCCGATGCCGAGGTGTCCCGCAATATTATGAATGAAGTGGACAAAACGGAAGAGCCGATGTTCATCTATACGGTCACGATGCAGAATCATGGCCCTTACGATGACCCGCGGTACGGCGAAAATCAATTCAAGGCTGAAGGCAACCTGACGCCGCAAGCCAAAACAATTCTCGAAACCTACACGCAAGGCGCGCATGATGCCGATCAAAGCTTGCAAATGCTCATCGACCATTTCAAAGATTCGGATGAGCCGACGATGATTGTTTTCTATGGTGACCATTTGCCTATGCTGGGTCTGGATTATCAGGTGTATAAGGAAGCGGGCTTCCTATCTACCAGCAACGCCAATGATTGGTCGCTGGAAGAAGTGAAGAAAATGCACAGCATTCCGTTGGTCACCTGGTCCAACTTCGATATGCCGAAGCAGGATATTCCGCTCTTGAGCGATTCCTTCTTAGGCGCTCACGTACTGGATATGCTTCATATGGAAAAGACGGCGAATTTCACGTTGAACGCGGAGTTGGCTGACAAGGTGCCGGGATTGCTGAGCAATCTCGTTGTAGATCAGGACCAAACGCTTCATGCCGAAGCGCCAGAGTCCGTGAAATCGCTCTTGGACGACTATAGGAACGTGCAGTATGATTTGCTCTTCGGTAAGCAGTATTTGGCCGAATATATTGATCATGATTATTTGACGAAGTCGTCGCAGCCTAGCTACAATGCCGAGTTCGACGACCCTGGCACGAAGCTGCGGGCAGAGGAGCAGAGCAGTACGCCTCCTGAGGCGAAGCCGGCAAGCGTGCAGTAGATGAGGAAGGATGCCCTGGGGGCATCCTTTTTTGTTTTGGCGGCGTGCCCCGCGGGAGCCGGAAGGCGCTAACGGACACAGCGGCCGCTAAATGCGCGAAACCGCCGCATGGCCGGATCTAACGGACCCACGTGCGCTTATTTGCCCACTTTTCGACGATCGCACGCCGAAAAGGGACAAATAAGCGCAACCGTGTCCGTTAGAAGTTGAATTCGGCCCCGCCCGGCCGAATAAGGTCCGCTGTGTCCGTTAGCCGTGCCACGCGACCCACGCGACCCACGTGTCCCCCGGGGCTCGAAAAAAATCATTGCCATCCCCAGGGCATATTTGGTAATATGGAACTCCGTCTCTACGCTGCGGCTGCAGTAGAAAAGTTTTTTAGGCATTAAAAAACAGAGGAGGTGTTTTATGCTTTTCGCGGTTTTGGCCCGCAAGGCATACGCAAAAAATTTGCAGTTCCGCGGCTCGCATCTGCTGCATAACGCTGTAAGCGCGGTTTTCGGCTTTATCTACGCCAGCATTTGGACGGGACTCGGGTCCGACTCGTCGCTCGGCGAATACGGTGTAAGAGGCATGGTCGGCTATATCGCCTTCAACCAGGCGATCCTCTGGATCACGCAATTCACGACGAACGGACTTGGGCTCGAACAGTCGGTGCGCACCGGTCAAATTGCGGTCGATCTGATGCGGCCCGTCCACTTGTTCTATCAAGCGATGAGCAAGGAATGGGGCCAGGTGTGGTACCAGTTCGTTTATAAGTTCATCCCGATTTACACCCTCTACTACTTCATCTTCTCCTTACAGCTTCCGCACAAGGCTTCCGTATACGGCTGGACGGCGCTCGCGCTCGTATCAGCAGCTTATATCTCCATTTGCATGAATTATCTCATCGGTGTGGCCGCCTTATGGACCACGGAATCCCGCTGGCTCTACTGGCTGAGTTACTCGCTGAGCACGCTGCTCTCCGGATTCTTCATTCCGCTGGAATGGCTGCCAGGGTGGCTGCGAACGATCAGCCAATATACGCCATATCCGTATTTGCTTTATTATCCGACCCGAATTTATATGGGACTTGAAGAAGGAACAGCCATGCTCGGAGCCCTCCTATGGGGCATCGGGTTTACTTTTGTCTGTCTGGCCGCCACACACCTGGTCCGGAGGAAGCTGGAGGTGCAGGGCGGATGATGTCCGTGAAATTATTTATGATGTTAATTAAGGCGAGCTTGCGCAGCAGGATGCAATACAAGTTTAATTTTCTATTCTCAACCGCTATGGCGGCATGCATACAAATTTCGGAATTTCTTATGGTGGCGCTGGTCATGATGCGTTTCGGCGATATCAAAGGTTGGTCGCTGTATGAGGTGTGTTATTTGTACGGAGTCATCATGATCTCCAAAGCGATCTACCGGACGCTGGCTTCGGATGTGCATCATCTCGAGAAATATCTCGTATCCGGCGATCTGGATGCGCTGCTGATTCGTCCCGTTCCGGTACTGCTGGCGCTGATGACCCAGAACTCGCGGGTACTCTTCGCCGAAATCGGGCAAGGCCTCGTGCTGCTGGCCATTTCGATGAAAGCGCTTATGGCATCGGGGCAAATCGGCTGGCCAGCGATTCCGTTAACGGCATTAATCATCGTCAGCGGAGCGGTCATTTTATTCGCCATCGGGCTGGCAACAGCCGCTTCCGGCTTCTGGCTGACACGGATCGAATATTTGCAGAATATGACGGAAGACGCCACGCATACGGCAGCGCGCTACCCGCTCTCGCTGTATCCCAAATGGCTGCAAGGTGCGCTGATGGTGCTTGTACCCGTCGCTTTCGTGAACTATATACCGGCTTTATATGTGATCAGGCACCAGGGCGGTATCTGGCTGCTGCTAGGTACGACGGCTGTCGCGTGTGCAGCGCTGTGGCTGGCGATTCGGTTCTGGAAGCTTGGGCTATCCCGCTATCAAAGTACGGGCAGTTAATGACATGAAGGAGGAAGGGAACCTATGATTACCGTGACGAATTTGCGAAAAACATTCCAGACCCCGATCATTCAGGAAGGCCGGTTTGCCGGTCTTCGAACGTTGTTCTCACGGGCTTACAGAGAGAAGGAAGCGGTGCGGGATCTGAGCTTTGAGATTGAATCCGGCGAGTTCGTCGGGTATATTGGACCTAACGGAGCTGGCAAATCCACGACGATCAAGATGCTGACCGGCATCCTTCATCCGACTTCGGGGGAAGTACTGATTCATGGCTACAGCCCGCAGAAGCATCGAAGGCGCGTGGTTGGCAAGCTTGGGGTCGTCTTCGGCCAGCGCAGCCAGCTGTGGTGGGATCTGCCGGTGAAAGATTCCTATGAAATTTTAACGGCCATGTACCGCGTTGACGAGAGTGTCGCCCGCCGGAGGCTTGGTGAGCTGAGCGAGCTGCTGGAGCTGAAAGAGCTGCTGGATATGCCGGTGCGCAAGCTCTCGCTGGGCCAGCGGATGCGGGCGGATCTGGCGGCTTCCATGCTCCATGATCCCGATATTTTATTCCTCGACGAGCCGACGATCGGGCTTGACGTTGTAGCGAAGAAGAACATTCGCGGCTTCCTGCAGACGTTGAACCGGGACTTCGGCAAAACCATTTTGCTCACGACGCATGATATGGACGATATCGAGCAGCTATGCCGGCGGGTGATTGTCATCAATCACGGGCAGATCGGCTATGACGGCTCAATCGATACGTTAAGAGACAGAATCGGCTTGCCGACGATCTTGAAAATTACGTACCGCGGCGATATTCGTATCCCTGCGGACTGGGAGCAGCCGTTCCGGCTGGTATCGCAAGAAGCGAATGTGCTTACCGTTGCGTGCAACCGCCAGGAACTGAAGGCGATGGACGTGCTGAGAGTCGTCAGCCTCTGGGGCGATATGGATGATGTACATATGGAAGAACCCGAGTTTGAAGAAGTGATTCACGGGGTATACAAATAGGCAGGAGGAAGATACAGATGCCAATTGATCATGAAGAAAGAGAACGGGAAGCGCGGCGTGTTTCCTCTGTTCGCTCCCGCATTCAAGAACGAATCGTCGATTTAGGCGAAACGGTGGATCAACGCCGCGCCGAAGTGACGGCCATCGGCCGCAGCTTCTGGGACGACATCTCCGTCAATGCGGACAATGCGGACGATGTGATCGAGACGGCGGCGAGCATGGCCCAGCAGGAGCATGTCCTGCTCGGCCAGAAGCGCAGCTATCAGGTCGCGCAGGATGCGCTGTATAAGCTGCAGCGCGTTGTCGATGCGCCGTATTTCGCACGCATTGATTTCCTGGAGCGCGGGGAGCAGGACCGGGAGAAGATCTATATCGGTCTTACCTCCTTCATCGATCCGAATTCGGATGAAATTCTAATTTATGACTGGCGTGCGCCGATTGCCAGCTTATTCTATGACTATCCGCCGGGGCCGGCAACGTACCGCACGCCGGAGATGGATGTCAGCGGCGAGCTGCTGCTCAAACGCCAATACATTATTAAGGCCGGCGAGCTGCAGGACGTGTTCGACACGGGCATTTCCATCGGCGACGAGATGCTGCAGAAGATGCTCAGCCGCAGCGCCGACGAGAAGATGCACAGCATCGTGACGACGATCCAGCGCGAGCAGAACCAGATCATCCGCGATGACCGGCACAAGGTGCTGGTCGTACAGGGCGCGGCCGGCAGCGGCAAGACGTCGGTCGCACTGCAGCGCATCGCGTATTTGCTCTACAAATACCGGACGACGCTCAGCTCCGACAATATGATTTTGTTCTCGCCGAACTCTCTGTTCAGCGATTATGTGTCGCACGTGCTTCCGGAGCTCGGTGAAGCGACGATGCAGCAGACGACGTTTCAAGACTATTTGAATCACAAATTGGGCAGCACCGGTCTGAAGCTCGAAGATCCTTATGATCAACTGGAATTCATTCTGACGGGCACGGAGCAGGACTCCGACTACCGGGCGCGGCTGCAAGGCATTCAGTACAAAGCGTCGGCGGCTTTCCTGAACGTTATCGAAGCTTACGGCGAGAAGCTGAAGAGCGGCGGCCTCCGCTTCGTCGATCTGGCGGTGGGCCAGAAGGTGCTGATAACCGCCGGTGAATTGAGCGAGCGCTTCTACAGCAAAGCTTCGATTCTAGCGCTCGGCGAACGCATGGAACAGCTGTCCGAATGGATGCTGGAGAAGCTTGATGCGATCCAGGCCGACGCCCAGAAACGCTTTTACCGCAAAATGGTGCGGGAACCCAAATATATGGGCACGGAGCCGGAGATGAAGAAGCTGAGCAAAATCAAAGCGCACAAGGCGATTGCTCCGCTGAAGGAGAAGGCGCGTAATCTTGCTTACGTCGACGTGCTTGGCATGTACCGCGAGCTCTACGCGAACCAAGAATTGCATCAAGAGCTGACGGGCGGGCAGCTTCCGGAAGATTGGGACCGCATCTCCGCTTTCACGGCCGGCGCGCTGGATGCAGGGCTGCTGCATTACGAGGATGCAACGCCGCTTGTTTATCTGAAGGGCCTTGTGGAAGGCCAGCTGCGGGTAGGAACGATCCGCTACTGTCTGGTGGACGAGGCGCAGGATTATTCGCCTTTCCACTACGCGTATTTGAAGAAGCTGTTCCCGCGCGCCAGATTTACGCTGCTGGGCGACTGGAACCAAGGGATTTTCACGCATGCGAACGCTTCTGACGCGGACGCTCAAGGCTCCAAGAACGAATACAGCTCGATCAGCGAGCTGATGAAAGAAGAAGAGACGGAGACGATCCGTCTCGTGAAGAGCTATCGGTCGACGCGTGAAATCGTCGATTTCGCCAGCCGCGTGCTGCCGTTCGGCGAGCCGATCGAGCCGTTCTCGCGCAGCGGCGAGCCACCGCGCATCCTGCGTGCGGCGGACGAGAACGAGCTGCACCGCCTCGTGGCGGACGCGGCGCTCACGCGGCAGCGCGGCGGCGGCGGCTCCGTCGCGATTCTGTGCAAGACCGCGCGCGAGACGGAATCGGCATATGCGGGCTTGCTGCCGCTGCTGCCGGGTCTGGCGCGGATCACGAAGGAGACGCTGCACTATGAGGCAGGCGTCATGATCATGCCGGCGTATCTCGCCAAAGGGCTCGAGTTCGACGCCGTCATTCTCTACGACGCCGGGGCGGATATCTACGCGGAGGCGAAGGAGCGCAAGCTGTTTTACACGGCTTGCACCCGTGCGCTCCATCACCTGGATGTCTGCCATTTAGGTGAATTAACCCCTTTTCTGACGCAAAGTTAGACATTCGTCCATACCCATCCGCCCTGCCCGGCATAGGATATACCAGGCTATAACGCAAGATTCGACGGGCAGGAAGGAGGAAGTCGCCAATGTCAGGAGTTGGATACTCTAGCGCAGCGGTTGTTCTGGTACTGTATATTCTGTTGGTTATCATTCTGGCAACATTCTAATAGATGCTTTCTGCGAAGCGCCTTTCGGATCGTCCGAGAGGCGTCTTTTTGCGTTCGGTCCCTTCTGCATAAATCCACCTGGATTGGATACCTTAACGAAGAAACTATTGCCACCTTATCCCAAAAATGGGGGATTTCCCATGCCGGTCATGCATAAGAAAATTACGGCGCTTCAACTGTATTACGTCATCATTATTTCGATTGCGATAACGGATCACGTGCTCTTAATCCCTGTTCTGCTGCATTACGGCAAACGGGACTCCTGGGTCGGAGCGGGGCTTTCCCTTCTGCCTACGCTCGTATGGATTTGCTTGTTGTTTATCGTCATCCGGCGGTCCGGACAGCAAAATATGCTGCTCTGGGTTCGCCAGAGATACGGAAGCTTCCTCACGTCCCTTCTGAAGCTCATCATCATCGGCATTGCGGGGACGCATGCAGCCATTACCCTGCAGGATATGGTGACTTGGACCCATATTTCTTATTTGCCCCGAACACCGCCGCTTATGATCTCTCTTGCGTTTATGCTGTTCTGCTTCTTTGCCGCGCGTGAAGGGATTCGGGCCATTGCGATTACTTCGGGCATTCTGCTGCCTGTCGTTGTATTGCTTGGTTATTTTGTCATGGGGGCGAACTTTCAGTACAAAGATTACAGCCTGCTTACCCCTCTATTTACGCATGGCTATGGTCCCACCATCCAAACGCTGTATTTATCCTGCGGCGCGTCCTTCGAACTAATCAGTATCGTTTTCCTTCAACACCACGTCGATACCCGCATTAAGCTTCCGGCGCTGCTCATCATCGGGGGGTGTTTGGTAGGACTGACCATTGGTCCGTTGATCGGGGCCATTGCCATATTCGGTCCTTTCGAAGGGGAAGAGCTCAGATATCCGGCGTTTGAACAATGGCGCATGGTGACGCTCGGGAAATATATTTCTCATTTGGATTTCCTGTCTATCTTCCAATGGATCTCTGGTGCGTGCGTCCGGATGTCTATGCTGATGTTTATCATCATCGATGCACTGATGATTCGCAAGAAAAGCAGCCGTACGCTGCTGCTGGTCGGTATCAGCCTCCTCTTCGTATCCGTATGTCTCCTGCCGATCACAGACAATCAGATGGTGTATTTTATCCAAACCTGGTATTACCCCATGATGTTCCCTGTAGGCGCCGGGCTGCTCGGTGTCCTGCTGCTGCTGTCCATCTTGCCTGGTAAGCGAAAGGAGAAGGTGACGAAGTGAATGAACAACAGGTAAGGGAATGGTTCGCCGAATCGGCCGATGTAATCGTGAAAAGCTATGCTTTAACCGAAGATGAACCCGGTCATAAGGTGGTGCTTCTGTACTGCGACGGTATGATCAACAAAGATCATATTGAACAGCGGGTGGTGCCTCATCTTCAGCGGTTTATTTACCAACGGGGAGAGAGAGGCACGTCCGGGCTGGCGCTTCCGACGCTGCTTCAAATGCAGGAAATTACGGGGTCTGATGCGGTCGCAACGATGACGCTTCAAGTCTATTCAGGGTTCTTGGTTATCTTATTCGAAGCGGAGCAGCGTTTCTTCAGCCTCGATCTGTCCAACCCGCCGAACCGCTCCCCGGAAGAATCCAATACGGAGACTTCCATTAAAGGACCGCGGGATGCGTTCACGGAGAACATTACGACGAATATCGCGCTCATTCGCAAAAGACTGTTAACACGCAGTCTATGCTGCGAACGGATGACGCTCGGCAAACGAAGCCATACATCCGTAGCTCTTATGTATCTGGGCGATGTGATCGATTCGGATGTGCTCGAGGACGCAAGACGCCGGCTGCAGGCCGTCGATCTCGATGCCTTGATTTCCAGCGCTCAACTGGAGGAATTGTTAACGGAGCAAAAGTTCAATTTCTTTCCCTTGCTCGATTATGCGGGAAGACCTGATTTCATAGCGGACAGCCTGCTGCGCGGCCGCTTCGCCATCCTTGTGGACGGATCGCCTATGGTTCTCATGGCTCCTGCGAATCTCATGTTCATTTTGAAGTCGCCGGAAGATGTGCATTCGCCCTATTACTATGTGGCGTTCGAACGCGTGCTTCGGTTAGGGGGGTTGGTCGTCGCCACACTGCTGCCAGGTTTCTGGATATCGCTATCCGCCTTCAACCTGGATCAAATTCCGTACTCGCTTGTCGCCACCATCTCAGCGTCCAGACTGGGGCTTCCGATGTCAGGACCACTGGATTTTGTGATCATGCTGCTGCTGTTTGAGCTGTTCCGTGAAGCAGGTGCGAGACTGCCGAAAGTCGTGGGACAAACCGTGACGGTTGTCGGCGGGCTAATTGTCGGGGATGCGGCGATACGTTCGGGGATAACAAGTCCGACGACGCTCGTCATTACCTCAATCTCGACTATCTCGATGTACACGCTTGTCAATCAGGCACTTGCGGGTACGGTGACGATCTTGCGGATACTTATCTTATTTGAATCGATGATCTTTGGCATATACGGGTTCATGGTCTCTTTGATCGGGCTTATCCTGTATATGTCGACGTTAGAGTCGTTCGGAGTTCCCTACTTGTCGCCGTTGTCGCCGCCTCGCTTCAAGGAAATGATTCCGGCTATACTCGCTAAACCATTCCGCAGTATGAAGCATAGACCGAAGATGCTGAGTCCGAAAGATGACACGCGTCAGAACGGGGGCGCCTCATGAAGATGGGACGCTTGGTCCGGATGGCGGCCGGGTTGCTGATAATCGTTAGCCAGACAGGCTGTTGGGACATCAAAACCATCCAAGACACCAATTATTTGACGGCCATCGGATTTGATTATCAGAAAGGCCGCTACATCGTCTACGGTCAAATGCTGGATTTCGCTTCTGTTGCCAAGCAAGAGGGGAGCAAAGCATCCCAACCGCCGCAAATTTGGGTAGGCCGCGAAGAAGGAGATACGGTTAACGATGCTTTTAATAAATTGTACAAGACGACTCAGCAGCGCGTTTTTTGGGGGCATGTCAGCGCCTATTTGTTCTCAAGCAGCGCACTTAAGCAAGGTATCGGCAAATTCACGGACGGCTCCGTACGATACAGCGAAACGAGGTTCACACAGTGGATTTACAGCACGGATGAGTCGATCGAAGCGATATTTACGATCATTCCATTTTTCAATGTCTCGCCAATGTCTTCCATCCTCATGAATCCGACAGAAAATTATCGCCAGCGGTCTTATATTCGTCCATTCCGGTTGTATAAAGTGGCGGCTTTGCTGCGTGAGCCGGGTTATACCCTCATGATACCGACTTTGAGCATCCGGGACGACGTCTGGACGAGGAATCAGAAGCCGGACCCTAAATTGGAAGTGAACGGCGTTTACGCTATTGGCAAGCATGAACGAGTGAATTGGTTATCCGAGAGCCAGTTTACGGGGGACCGGTGGATGGAGAGAAACACGGCTCGTTCCCCGCTTGTCATTTACAAGGATAATAAGCCAATCCATACGTTGTCGATCAATAAACCGAAGGCTCGTATAACCTTGCACAAGAGCGATGCTCTGGTCTTCGATGTCCACGTGAAATGCAAGGCAGTCTCGGTGGAAGTCACGGAGAATGTACCTGAGGATTTTTTGCAGAAACAGGCTGAAAAGCAAATAGCGGAAGAAATTAAAATGACCTTCGAGCAAGGCAGGAAACGCGGTGTCGATGTGTACCAGTTAGAGCATGCCCTGTATAAGCAGGACTTCAAGTCGTGGGCGAAGCTGACCTTGAACGGTACGCAGCCGCTGGAAGGGTACCAGCTGGGGGATATCCAAGTCGAAGTTCAGCTCAGGCATTCGGGGATGCTCAAATTAAAAGACAAGGAACCTCAATATTAATAAAAGGGTGAGCGGGCTGCTTGCCTTTTTTGTGCGGGGTGACTTGTTGCGCGGATTCGTCTACGGTGAGCGGGCGGTTATCGGCGAAATTTTCCGCGTTGAGCGAAATCTATATGATTTTTCGAATAGAATGAGCGGGTTGTCGCCGAAAAGGGGAAAATGTGTTCTATTTTTCATATAGAATGTCGCTCTCCACCCCGCCCGCTGTCCGCTCACACGCAGATCATCCACGGCCGGTTCACACCCCGCCTTTCACTCACACGCTGATCATCCGCCGACGGATCGCGCACCGCATTGCGTTCGCTCGCTGATCATCCACCGCCGTTTCACATCCCGCCTTTCACTCATTCGCTGATTATCCACCGCCGGTTCACGTCCCGCCTTTCACTCGCTGATCCTTCGCCAACATATCGCCCCGCTCACATACTGCTCCCCCACCAGCCTCCTCTCACTTTAGAAATATTTAAGAATTGTTTTAGGGTGAATTAATAGGTGATTTAGTGGCTATTAAGATCGAGAGGATAAGATGGTTACATGGAAGCGAGAGACGCATCCAAATCAGATATAGCGTTAGAGAACGCGGAGGCCAAGAAGATATGAATAAAAAGTTAGCCATGATGGGATTGGGTGTAGCGGTAGGCAGCATGATGCTGGTAACGAGCGTATATGCGGGAGTGGGCGACGCCCCGGGATATGAAACGTTCAAGTCGGCAGTGAAGCAGACGGCGGCCGTTCATAATGTCACGCGCCAAGTCAACGTAACGCTTCAAGATAACGGCGCCGAGCTGTTGAACGTCAAGTCGACGATCAAGAGCAGCGGCGACAACCAAGCGGGAAGCGCTGCGGTTACCGTGAAGAGCGGCAATGACGAGCAGACGATTCACTTCTACAACCAAGACGGGAAGCACATCATCAAAACAGACGACTCCGAGACCTACAAATTGCTGGAAGGCGAAGGGATGGACCGCAAGTTCAAAGATCGTGAAGCTCACACGCCAGACCCGCAGATCGTTAGCGAAGTGGAAAACGTCGTCGACGCCCTCGTAGGCAACCTGAAAAACTATGTGACCATGGATGAAGCTGCGGGCAATGTGAAAGAGATTCATTTTAAATTGTCCGGCAGCCAAATTTCACCTGTGGTGAACACGATCGGTTCCCTTGCCATCAAGCATGCAACCATCGAGAACGGTCGCCATCCGGTGCCGGCCAAGGCGGATACGCTTGGCGTGGATATAACGACGCTCAAGAACAGCCTGCCGCAATTGATCTCCGACATCAAAATGGATGAAGTCGAGGTGAACGCCAGCGTTGACGCGGATAACCATATTACGAACCAAACCGCACAAATTCATATTTCCGGCAAAGACGCACAGGGAGCGGCGCACGATGTGGTGCTGAGCGTGGATATGACGCTGTCCAGCCTGAACTCGACAACGCCGGATACGGTGGATTTGACGGGCAAACAGCTGGAAACCGTCAAGTTTGATCACGAACAATCCCACAAAAACTGGGGCGGCAGCAACTAATTCGCTTCACCAAGGAGGCTGTGCGAAATCTGGCGCTCACCTCCTTATTTCCTTGAAAGGCGGCTAACGCATGAAGCCAGTCGTTGAAATTATGAATCTGACGAAAGTTTACAATAACCAGCGAGGTATCCATGATGTCCATATGACGGTACAGCAGGGCGATATATACGGGTTCTTCGGGCCGAACGGCGCCGGCAAAACAACCGTCATGAAAATCATGACCGGCCTTGTCCGGGCGCAGCAAGGCACGGTGAAGCTGTTCGGCTACGACGTCTCCGCGCAGTACGAGCAGGCGATGGCGAAGGTAGGCGTATTGATCGAAACCGCCGAAGCATACACCTACATGAGCGGCAGACGGAATTTGGAGCTCGCGGCGCGGTTTTATCCCGGTGTCTCCAAGCGGCGCATAGACGAAGTTCTGGACATCGTCGGGCTTACCCCGTATCAGCAGGAGAAAGTGGCGGGCTACTCGCTCGGCATGAAACAACGGCTCGGACTTGCCGCGGCCATGCTGTCGAAGCCGGAGCTGCTCATCCTCGATGAACCGACGAACGGTCTCGACATCGAGGGCATGGTTCATATCCGCGAGATCATTATGCGCCTGGCACAGGAAGAGCGCATCACCTTCCTGATCTCCAGCCATCTCATTCACGAGATGGAGCTGATGTGCAACCGAATGGGCATCATTCATCAAGGCCGTTTGGTCCGCGAAGGTCTCGTGTCAGAAATAGCCTTAGGCAGCGCGTCGCTGGAGGAAGCGTATTTGCGCGAAATTCAAGAAGTAAGGAGGGCGGTCGCCCATGCATAGCTTAACAGCCAACCTGTGGAACGAATCGCTCAAAATCACGTACAAGAAGAAAACGCTCTTCTTCCTGGCCTTCACGCTGCTGCTTCCCCTCATCGCAGGGCTGCTGCTGTCCAGGTTTCAGAGCGGTATCGGGATTGGAGCGATCGCCTCGCAGGATTTTCCCATCATCATGTTGGGACTCTTAAGCAGTATCTTTCTGCCGCTCTTCATTTTCATGGGCGCCGCGGACGTCTTCGCCGGGGAAATGGGCGACCGCACGATGAAAAACACGCTCACGCGGCCAATCACGCGCATCAAGGTGTTCGCATCCAAACAGCTGGCGCTGGGTATTTTCATCGCGCTATACTTGGCTGCCGGAATGCTGGCGTCCGTCGTGTCGGCGCTGTTTTTCCAGCATTTCGGGGGCTTATCTGCGATTGCCAAATGGTTCCTCGCCTACGGCGCAGCTTTCCTTCCGCTGCTGGTGCTCAGTATGGGCTCTGTATTTCTGGCGCAATTCTTCTCCAGCTCCTCCTCGGCGCTCACAGTCAGCATTCTGCTCTATTTAGCCTTCAAAGTAGCGGCCTTCTTCATCCCGCAGATCGCCATGTATTCGCCTACGGCTTACACGGATTGGCATATGCTTTGGATCGGCAGCGGACTAGCGCTCGGCAAGGTGAGTAGTATCTTTATGTTTTTGATAGCGTGTAGTATATTGTTTTTTACAGCAGGTTATTATGTGTTTGATAAAAAGGAGATCTGACTTCGATGTCGATTCGCTTACGGCTGGTACTTTCATATATCGCCATGCTGCTCGTACCCCTTGTCCTTCTGGGGCTGGCCGTGATCCTAATCTCCATCGCGACGTTCGGCAGTTTGAAGTCGGGCTTTCAGGTCGATTTCTCCCAAGGCAATCCGATCAAGCGAGTTGTCGAACAGGAACTGGACAATGTTGCATACATGAAAGCCAAAACGGAAACCGATCCTGACGCTTTCCTCGACCCCGTATTCATCAAGGACCTGGAGGATCGATTCCACAAAATCAATATGGGCATCATCATTCGCAAAGACAAAGAGATTACGTACAGTTCCCCTTATCTCAAAGAAGGTGAAGCGGAGGATACGTCCAAGCTCCCGGCCTTCGGCACTTCATCCGGGCAATTCCACCGGAATCAGGCTTCATTCTGGGTAACCCGGCAGCAGGATTTTCTCTTTTCCGATAAAAGCAAAGGATCCGTCTTCGTGTTTCTGGACGGGGGCCCTTTCCAGAAATATTTGCATCAGTTTTCCAAATCGGTCATTTTAACATTCGTCATTATTCTCGTTGTCACCAATGGGGTGCTCACGTACTTCGTTTCGCGAAGCATTATTCGGCCTCTTCGGGCGCTCAAACGGGCGGCGGAGGAAATCAAGGACGGCAACCTCGATTTCGAGGTCGTGCCGCAATCAGACGATGAAATCGGCGAGCTTAGCCGGGCTTTCGAAGAAATGCGCCGCAAGCTGAAGAAATCCGTCGAAGTTCAACTGCAATATGAAGAGAACCGCAAGGAGCTCATTTCGAACATTTCCCATGATTTGAAAACGCCGGTGACCGCCATCAAAGGCTACGCCCACGGCATCATGGACGGCGTCACGAATTCCCCCGATAAGCTGGAGAAGTATATTCGTACGATTTATACGAAAGCGGCGGATATGGACCGGCTTATTGACGAACTGTTCCTTTTCTCCAAGCTGGATTTGGGCAAAGTGCCGTTTCAGTTCGAGTCCGTAGATCTGGGTCAGTATGTGCTGGATTGTGCGCAGGAGCTGCAGTTCGATATGGAGAAGAAAGGCGTCCGCTTCACACTGGCTGAGCTGCCGAAGGAGCCGCTGATCGTAACGGCCGACCGGGATAAGCTGCGGCGGGTGCTGCTGAACATTATCGAGAACGCGATCAAATACAGCGATGAAGGCAACTGCCATATTACCTTGACACTTCGAGAAATCGACGGCAATGCCGTCATTCAAATAAAAGATACCGGACATGGGATCGCGGAGGAGGCGCTGCCTCATATCTTTGACCGGTTCTACCGGGCGGATCCTTCGCGCAACACGGCGACCGGAGGCAGCGGGCTTGGGCTCGCGATAGCCAAACAAATCATGGAAGAGCACGGCGGCCGTATCGGCGCAACGAGCATGATCGGCATGGGCACGACCGTCTACATGGCATTGCCGCTGAACCGGCAGGAGGAGAATCAGGCATGAGCCGAATACTAATCATTGAGGATGAACAAAGCATTGCCGAGCTGGAGCGGGATTATTTGGAGATCAGCGGCTATGAAGTCGATATCGAGAACAGTGGCGATAAGGGGCTGCAGATGGCCCTGGCCGCGGAGTATGATCTCATCATTCTCGATTTGATGCTGCCGAAGATCGACGGCTTCGAAATCTGCCGGCGCATACGCAGCGAGAAGGACATTCCCATTCTGATGGTTTCCGCCAAAAAGGAAGACATCGATAAAATCCGCGGCCTCGGCCTCGGCGCCGACGATTACATCATCAAGCCCTTCAGCCCCAGCGAGCTGGTGGCCAGAGTCAAAGCGCATCTTGCCCGTTACGAACGGCTGATGGGGCGGCGCGAAGCGAAGAACGACGAGGTTCGCATACGCGGCTTGATGATCGACAAGACTGCACGCCGCGTCTTCGTGAACGAGAAGGAAGTCGTCTTCACGACGAAGGAGTTCGATCTGCTCGCACATCTTGCGATGAACCCGAATCGGGTGTACAGCAAAGAGCAGCTGTTTGACCTCCTGTGGGGGATGGACGCCATGGGCGAAATCGCGACCGTGACGGTGCATATCCGCAAGCTGCGCGAGAAGATCGAGCAGGACCCTTCGAATCCGCAATATATTGAGACGATCTGGGGAGCGGGGTACCGGTTCCGGATTTAAAGCCTGGCCAGAGTGGGAAACTCTGGTTGGGCTTTTTTTGTCTATGCTTTGGTGAGGGGATTTAAACGCAGTTAAATACCCAGAAACCGGATCTGTTCAAGCCCGGTCTTTTTTTGTTTGCACACATAAAAAACGTGGTAATTAACTTATGGTTATTTACAGATTGGAAATGTTAAGATATTGTAAATGCTAACTTTAACATTCGATTTGACATAGAGGAGACCACAACGATGGTACTAACTGTAGATGCTCAGGACTTGATCAAATTAGGGATCGCAGCTGTTTTTGGCTTAATTATCGGTCTTGAACGGGAAATCCGGAATAAGCCGCTCGGGCTCAAAACTTCGCTAGTCATCTGCTTAGCCAGCTGTTTGTTGACGATCGTATCGATCGAATCTGCGAATAAATATGCAGTCGCGGGGCTGCATGTGATGGACCCGATGCGGCTTGCGGCGCAGGTGGTGAGCGGGATCGGCTTCCTGGGCGCCGGGGCCATTCTGCGAAAGCATAACGATGTCATTATCGGGCTAACGACGGCGGCGTTGATCTGGGGCGCGGCGGGCCTGGGGATCGCGGTGGGAGCCGGGTTTATTATAGAAGCTTTCTTCGGCCTGCTGCTCATTATGGTGAGTGTTGTCGTCTTGCCATATTTCATTAAGAAAATGGGGCCAAGACCGCTATTGATGAAGGATTTGCGGGTGAGGCTCGTCGTCAACCACGAAGCTAATTTAACGGAAATTATTAAGGCCATTATTGCCAAAGGTTATAAAATGAAGAGCGTTCACATCAAGGAATTGAACCAGGAGCTGCAAGAGCTCAATTTCATCGTATTCATTGACCGTAAATACGCTTCGGAAGTATACGATGAGTTGAAGAGTATGGCGTATATCGAAATCGCCGAAGTGGAGACATTGTAAAAGAAGGGATCGGGCTGGCGTAGTTGCCGGTTTCCGGCCCTTTTTTTGTGCGACTGCCAAGCCAAATGCCGCTTGCAATTACTACGAATGTGTAGTAAATTAGGGGTAGTCAATTTAATACGATATCGTAGTTTATTCGAAGAAAGGGATGCCCATGCAGCAGCTGTTCGAGCTTTTTTTCAAAAATGGTCTGCGTCCGCTTAGTGTGTTCCCCGACACGTCACACCTGGAATTGCAGCTTACGAGTTCGGATTTTGCCGCTCTGCTGCTACTGAAGTTCCATGAACAGCTGACGATGTCCCAAATGGCAGATTTCTTGGGAGCCCCCCTCAGCACGGTGACGAGTATCGCCAAACGGCTTGTGCGCAAAGGTTACATCTACAGAGAGAAGTCGCAGCAGGACCAGCGCATTATCGTCAATCGGTTGACGGAAGATGGGGAGTTGATCGCCGAAGAGGCGCTCGGCACGATGAATAAGATGTTCGGCCGGATCGAAAGCGCGCTGTCAGCCGAGGAGCTACAGCAGTTTATTCGTCTTTCGTTGAAGGTGGCCAAAGCGTTACAGCATAACGCGGAACCGGAGGAGCCGGTGAAATCTCCGAAATTGAGATCCATTGAGATTGAGTAATTTTTTTATTTAAATACTACGAAATCGTACTAATGGAGGGATCCGTCATGCGCATTATTATCTATACGGGTAAAGGCGGCGTCGGCAAAACGAGCATCGCCGCAGCGACAGCTTACCGGCTGGCAGCCGAAGGCCAACGAACGATCGTTTTGAGCACGGATGCCGCTCACAGTCTGTCGGATTCATTGGGTATCCAGCTTGGGCCAGAGCCCATGCTCATCCATGACCGGCTATGGGCGCAGGAGATCGATAGCTTGAAGGAGACGGAGCGGCATTGGGGAAGTGTGCGCAGTTGGTTCACGAGCTTCATGCAATGGGCCAACTTGGATGACATCGGTTCGGAAGAGCTGATGATATTTCCGGGCTTCGAGGAGCTGTTCTCTCTGCTAAGAATCAAGGAGCATGCGGAAAGCGGACTGTACGATGCGATTATCGTTGATTGCGCGCCGACAGGAGAGACTTTACGGCTCCTAAGCTACCCGCAGCTGCTCAAGTGGTGGGTACGCAATATTTTCCCATTCGAGCGCAAAATTCTGAAGCTGGCCCGTCCGGTTATGAAGGTTACCAAAGGCTTGGAACTGCCCGGAGACGATGTGATGGATAGCTTCAGCCAAGTCGTCGAACAGCTGGAGAAGCTGCAGCAGGTCATCGCCGACCCTGAGGTTACCAGCATTCGCCTGGTCGTCAATCCGGAGAAGATGGTGATAGCGGAAGCCCGGAGAGCTTTGACGAGCCTGAACTTATACGGCTTTCACACCGATGCGGTTATCGTCAATAAAGTGTTGTCCGAAGAGGCGGCAGGCGGGTATTTCGCGCAGTGGAAACAAATTCAGAACCGGTACGAGGAAGAAATCCAGCATTGCTTCCATCCGCTTCCGATCTTGCGGGTGCCGCTTATGCCCCTTGAGGTGGTGGGCAAGGATATGCTCGAGCGTGTTGCTGCTGCGGCTTTTGATGATCGGGCCTGCGGGGCCATTCTGCATCGGGGGATCCTGGAGGAAGTGAAGAAAGCGGAGGCAGGCTATGAGCTTCGGATTTCGCTGCCTTTCACCGAGAAGAAGCAGCTGCAATTGAATCAAAAAGGCGATGAGTTAACGCTGCAGGTCGGAAGCTATAAGCGCATCGTTGCGCTGCCGAGAGTTTTGCTGGGGCGCCAAGTGCAAGGGGCCCGGCTGGAGGACGGCGTACTGACGGTCCGGTTTGGTCTGGTGGAATAAAAAAGAGGAGGAAACGATTATGAGCGCACGCACGAACCTGCAAGACCTTGAGGATATCGTAAGCTGTCTGGAGGAAGTGAAGAATATCGTGGTGGCAAGACTCGTTCCAGAAGAAGCCAGAACCCATTTCCGGCAAGCGGAGAAAGAGGCGCTGCTCGGAGTCCGCTCGCTGCTTGATGCGGCGATTGGACGTTTGGACGACGAGCAGCCCCGGAAGAAAGAACGGTCGAAGCAGATCCCGGTTGAGGAATAAGTTTGTACGAGAAGGGGGAGATGAGTATGGGGATTCAAAAACACAGCGGGTGGATGGTGGAGTGGACTGCTTATCTACACACGGCGATCGGGTTAATTCTGTTCTGGAAGCCGGTCAGTGACATCGCCGCAGCCGGAGTATGGAATGCGGTCGGCCGGGATATCGACAGATCCAATGCAATCTGGTTCCTGTTCTTTGGGGTGCTTCTATGGAACATTGCGCGGATGCTGCGCTGGTTGACCACTCGGCAAAGCATACCGATTCCTCGTTTCGTCGGCTGGCAGATACTCATTTTCTCCATAATAGGCGCGATCTGTATGCCTGTCTCCGGGTTCTGGCTTGTAATTCCCCAAGCGATCTATATGTTGAAACGATAGGCGAATTCTCCGGCTTCCGCGAGGATCAGTGAAGCACCTATAGGCGAATGTCTAACGGACATGGAAGACGTTATTTGATGAGATTAACGATATTGCAAAATCTAACGGACACAGGAGGCGCTATTTGCTCCGAATATGCATGCTAACCATGTTTTTAACCCAAATAACGTCCGTGGTGTCCGTTAGACTGGAATAAGCAGCTTTTTTGGCCAAATAGAGTCCTTATGGTCCGTTAGGATGTGGAGAGTTGTGGGGATCGCGCCAAGCCCAAGCCCGAACCCGAACCCGAACCCGAACCCGATCCAGATCCAGATCGAGATCCCGGCGGAACAGCAAGCCCGCCCGTATTAAGCCGTAACACCGACAGCGGCAGCAAATTTCGCGCCGATCTCGCGACACATTTGTTTTTCCTCTTTGGATGGGTTCAACTCGATTTTGATCCCGTCGAACACTTTATCCGTCCCCCGTTCAGCAAGCTTAGCTTCAATCGTATCTACGGCTTTGCCGAAATGATCGTAAGACGAGTCCGCTGATCCGAATGCACCGGATTTGCGGCCTTTAAGATCCAGGCTGTCCAGCTCATCGTAGAAATCCTCGAATTCATCCGGCAGATCGCCGTCGCCCCACGTGTAAGCTCCAAGCAAAATGCCGTCATACGCCTCCAATTCCGCTCCGCTGGCGTCCATAACGGATTTCACGACAGGCTCAATGCCTGCTTCGCGAATGCCATCGGCGATTTCTTCAGCAATTTCCTCCGTATTCCCTGACATGCTGGCGTACACGATAATAATTTTTGGCATGAATATCCCTCCATAGGAACGATGTAGTTAAATGATAACGATTATCAATCTCATAATAAGTGATAATGATTTTCATTGTCAACAAAAAACGCAATGAAAAAAATTCATTCTTACGCTGCGCGAGCCAAGAGCCGAGAAGGACAATGCCGCCTGCAGGAAGAATGATACAATATCGCAACAATGCACCGATGTTAAAGGGGGAGCTGGCATGGAGGATGTGCTGCAGCATTTGAAAAATCTCGGCTTCACGGATCTGGAAGCGAAGTGCCTGCACGTGCTCGCCGAATGCGGCACGCAGACGGGCTACGAAATCGCCAAGCAGCTTGGCGTTTCGCGCTCGAACGTTTACTCCGCGCTGCAGAAGCTGGCGGAGAAAGGCGCGGTGCTCACCAGCCATGGGGAGCCCACGCACTACCAAAGCGTGCCGATCGGAGAGATCGGCGAGCGCATTGAAGCGGAGCTGCAAGCATCGATCCGCTACGTGAAGGAGCACATGCCGAAGCAGGATGCGCACCGGTCGGAATACTACAGCTTGGAAGGCGACGCCAAGGTGATGGAACGCATTCGGAAGGAGCTGCGCAAGGCGAAGGAGGAAGTGCTCTGTGACCTGTGGGCGCAGGAGGCGCAGCTGCTGAAGGAAGAGCTGCGGAAGGTGCCGGAGCAGGGCGTGCGTCTCTTGGTCTCGTCGGTCGGCGATACGCCGCTGCCGGGCAGCGTTCCGCAGTTCCCGCATAAGCGCGATGCGGCGTGGAACGAGCGCAAGGGGCGCAAATTCACGCTATTAATCGACCGCAAGCTGGCGATCGTCGGCACTCGCGGAGGCGATGAACAGACGCTCGCAATGCTGACGGAGCATCCCGCCATGGTGGAGCTGCTGCTGAACAGCTTCTGGCACGATGTGGTGATTCACGAGCTGCAGCAGGATATGGGCGCCAAGCTGGAGGATAAATACGGCAAAAACTTCAAAAAAATCATTCAGAAATACACAACGGGAAAAGATAAAGACGCTGCCGCTGCGGATTCGCAGAAGCGACCGATTGACAGAGCGGGCGAGGGGAAGCCGGCGGACGACAAGTCCGGCGAAGGCTTGACGCCAACAGGCAAGACCCGCGAGAACAAAGCGAGCGAAGAGAAATCGACGGAAAACAAACCCGGTGAAGGAAAGAGGAAAAAGAAGAAATGACGTATCAGCATCAAGGAGAACATGGGATGACCGAACGGCAAGAGGGCATTCTACGCGCGGCGGAAGCGCTGGTGAAAGAGAAGCTGGAACGCGATAGCAGCGGCCACGACTGGTGGCACATCTACCGCGTCGTGCAGACGACGAAGCGCATCGCCGCCCGGGAAGGCGCCGACGCGTTCGTCTGCGAGCTTGCGGCGCTGCTTCACGATGTCGCGGACGAGAAGCTGAACGCGGATCCGGCAGCCGCGCAGCGCGAGCTGGAAGCATGGCTGGCTGACAGCGGCACGCCGGCAGCCGCGGTGGACCACGTGCTCGAGATCATCGGCACGATGTCGTTCAAGGGCGGCGCGCGTCCCCCTATGCGCACGCTGGAAGGCCAGGTCGTGCAGGATGCCGACCGGTTGGATGCGATAGGCGCGGTGGGCATCTCGCGCGTATTTGCCTATTCGGGCTGGAAGGGCCGCCCGATTCACGACCCTTCCGTCATGGTGCGAGAGCACATGACGGCTGCGGAGTATCGCTCAGGTAACGATACCGCGATCAATCACTTCTACGAGAAGCTCCTGAAGCTGAAGGAGCTGATGAACACGGCCTACGCGCGTCAGCTCGCGGAGGAGCGGCACCGGTTCATGGAGCAGTATCTCGCGCAGTTCTACGCGGAGTGGGAAGGCGAACGATGATCGGCCAGCCGCGGCCGGTGTCCCACGTCATCAAGCCCAAAGAAACCGTCCAGCCATTGGCTAGACGGTTTTTTGTTATTCAAAAGAAGGCTTCGTGAGCGGACAATTCGGCAGACCCAGAATCTCCACATTATAAGCGGCCAGCTTGCGCAGGAAATAGCACGTCTCCGGGATGTGATGCTCCAGGAACCGCAGCGTCAGCTTGCTGAGCAGCTCCGTATGCTGAAAGTCGTTGATCACCTTCTCCACCACGTGATAGAAGCCGATCGTCGTTTCGGCGACCTGTCTGGCGAACTTCTGCTGGACGGGGAAGCCCGGCGCCGTGAAGCGGAGGAAGCCGCGCATGGCGGTATTTTTGACAATGTGGGCGGAGAACTGCTGCCCGTACTGCTGCGTGCTTTTGAGCAGCTCCATTTCCGTTGGATCCAGATGGTTCCCCAGAAGCACCGTGTGCCCCAGCTGATCCTCCATCCACATCTCGATGAGGGCAACGAGCGGGAGGGGCTCATAGTTGACGCCGTTCATCCAAGCGTGCAGAATCCGCAGGTACTCGCCGTTCTCCAGCAAAGTTCCGTTGAAATAAACCGGGGTCATGGAGATCACGACTTTATTTTGAATGCGTAAATGCTGCAAGTGGCCTTCGAACTGGTAATAACCGTGGGCAATGGGGTATATATCCTTAGAGAGCTGAATCATGGTTTCCGATGAAACCGGCAGCGACGGGTCTGTTCGTAAAATCCGGTTCCGCAGTTCGGTGAAGGCGGCGATGTACCTTTTGGCGACGGTGATCCACTGAACCTCTTCGTTGGCCAGCGCCTCGTCCACAAAAATGGCGTGATCCTGCAAAATTTCCACCCAAAACAAATGTTCCTGCCAGGGCGTGATGGTTTCATTTAGACTCATGGAAACGTTCCTCCTAAGCATCTTAACTTCATTCCATTCCCTGCCGATACTACCCATACCGAAATGTATTCAGCAGTTTCAGGATCGAGAACAGCTTTCGTCGGATTTTGTGGTAAAATAGAAGGAATGGTTGATGAATATGGAGCAGAAAGAGATGTTATGACAATGAAAAAAGAAGCTAAGTATATAGCGACGGTCTCCTTAGGCGTGATGGGAGCCGGCTTCCTGGCCACGCTGCCCGTATCCTCCACGGTGTGGGGAGGCTTTCTGCAAGGCGGTTTTGAAGCCGGTGTGGTAGGCGGATTGGCGGACTGGTTCGCCGTTAGCGCCCTGTTCCGTCACCCGCTGGGCATTCCGATTCCGCATACGGCCCTGCTGCCGAAGAACCGTGAGAAAATTACGAATGCGCTCGTGTCCACGGTTCAGAATGAGCTGCTGTCCAAAGAAACGATCCGTGCCCGCTTGCAGCAAATCCGTTTCCTTGAGAAAGGGCTGGAGCTGGCGGAAGGTCATCTGGACAACGCGTCGCTGCACAAAGGGTTGAGCGCTCTCGCCACACAGGCCTTGCTGGCCATCGATCTTGAGAAATTAACTCCGCTGCTCGCAGAGGAGCTGCGCCAGGCGCTGCTGGACGTCGATACGGGCAAGCTCGTTCGCACGCTGGTCGATACGGTGGTTGAAGGCGGCTATGACAGCAAAACGTTCGATTTCGTCCTCGATAAAGTAGAGTCTTGGGCGTTCAAAGCGGAAACGCGGGACCAGCTCGGCGCGATGGCGCTCAAAGCGTTCGAGGGACTGCAGTCCAACGGGTTCATGGCTTTCGCCGTGAATGCGTTCATCGGCATGGTCAACGAGGAGAAGATTGGCGGCATCATTCAGAACTTCCTGCTGTCCTACATCGAACAGCTGCGCATGAAGCATCATCCCCGCAGGGAAGCCGTGCTGTCGTTCATTCGGGGCGAGCTGAACAAGCTGGAGCGGAATCCGCAGCTCTTGGCGGAGCTCGAGGCGCTCAAAGCGAAGCTGCCGGATATGTTTGAGCTGGACGCGAAGCTGTCGGGGCTGCTCGCACGCATCAAAGAGAAAGCGCTGGTTTTCGTGGAACAGCCGGATTTCGTTCCTGCGCATGTGGTGCCGGTGATCCGCAACGTGCTGGCAACGGTCAAGGCGAACGAGGCCTTGCTGCAGCGCGGCGAGAGCTGGGTACAGGATCAGATCGCTTCTTATTTGGAGAAAAATCACAGCAAAATCGGCCAGCTTGTCAAAGAAAATCTCGACAAATTCGATAACGAGAAGCTGACGGAGCTGATGGAAGATAAGGTCGGCAAAGATTTGCAATGGATCCGGGTGAACGGCGCCATCTGCGGCTTCATAATCGGACTGGGCTTGGCCGGAATCAAGATGCTGTTCTAGTTGCAAGGCTGACGGGACATACCCGGGGGAGGGGAAGCGGTTTGATCGAAATCAAAGGAGTCAGCAAGACGTTCGTTCAGAGAGTCGGAGGCAGCTACAAGGCGCTGGACAACATTACGCTGACGATCAGAAAAGGGGAGTTCATCTCGATTCTGGGACCGTCCGGCTGCGGTAAATCTACCGTGCTGAATCTGGTCGCAGGGTTCGACACGCAGAGTGAGGGCACGATCGAGGTGAACGGCAAGAAGGTCACGGGAGCGGGGGCCGACCGCGTCGTTGTGTTCCAGGAGCACGGCTTGTTCCCGTGGCTGACGGTGCTGGACAATGTGGCCTTCGGCCTCAAGCAGAAGGGTATCCCCAAGAAGGAGCGTCATGAACGGGCGATGGAGCAGATCAAGGCGGTGCATCTCAGCCGCTTTGCGGACCGGTATCCGCATGAGCTCTCTGGGGGAATGAAGCAGCGTGCGGCGATTGCCAGAGCGCTTGCGATGGATCCGGAGATTTTGCTCATGGATGAGCCTTTTGCTGCATTGGATGAGCAGACCCGTCTAATTTTGCATAAAGAACTGGAAGAAATATGGATGCGGACTCGTAAAACGATTCTCTTCATTACCCATAACATCCGTGAAGCGGTCATTCTCTCCGACCGGGTTGTCGTGATGTCGACACGTCCCGGCACCATTAAGAAAGAGTTTGCCGTGCAGGCGGCGCGGCCGCGGGATATCGCGGATCCGCTGCTGCACCATGTGGAGAATGCGGCATTGGATGCCTTAGCGGATGAACTGGAGAAGGTGGTCAGAGAGGAGACGGGTGATGAGTACCGCATTAAGAAGAACGATTTTTCTGGTACTGCTTCTGATAGCTTGGGAGGCGGGATTTAGGCTGTTTGATTGGGGGTGGAAATTCCCTTCGGTCACCCAGACGCTGCAAGCTTTCTACGACGGGTTCGTCCACGGGGAACTGCTGGAAGCGTCCGTCGCTTCGATGATCCGCTTGCTGGTCTCCTTCGTCATTTCCTTGGCAGTCGGCACGACGCTAGGCTTCCTGTTCGCACGTTACCGTCTGCTGGACGATACGCTAGGGTTTCTAGTCGTGTCGCTGCAGACGATTCCGAGTATCGCTTGGCTGCCTTTCGCCATCATTTGGTTCGGTCTTAACGAATCATCGGTTATTTTCATTACGACGCTGGGCGCAACGTGGACGATGGCGCTGGCGAGCCGCACCGGGATCAAGAACATCCCGCCGATTTATTTGCGGGCGGCACAGACGATGGGAACGGGGAGCGGCTTCAAGCTGTTCGTCCAGATTATGATTCCGGCATCGTTCCCGCATCTGATCAACGGGGTGCGCACGGCTTGGGCTTTCGCTTGGCGCGCTCTCGTGGCCGGGGAGCTCATCGCCAAAGGGGCGGGTCTCGGCCAGCTGCTGCAGGACGGACGGAACCTCGGCGATACTTCGCTGATGCTCTGCATCGTCATTATCATTGCGGTGCTCGGGACGGTTTCCGACCATTTCTGCTTCAAGAAACTGGAAGATAAAGTGCTGGAGCGCTACGGCCTCGCAGGCTCGAAATCTTAAGCAGGGAGCGGTCGCATGAGAAAAATAGCATGGATGCTGCTGCTGCTGTTCATTGTCACGACGCTGAGCGCTTGCGAGGAGAAGCTGACGGCCACAGGCAAGCCGGCAACGGTTAGGGTTGGCGTCTTCAAAAATGTCACGCACGCCGCTGCCTACATCGCGTTGGAGAAAGGCTACTTCGCCAGGGAGTGGGGCGACGATGTGAAGATCGAAGTCACCGCCTTCGATAACGGCTCGGATTTGTCGATTGCGATGGCCACAGGCGATATCGACATCGGCTTCGTCGGCCCGGGTCCGGCAACGACGTTCTTCCTGAAGAGCGGGAACTTCCGCGTGGTGTCCGGTTCCAACAACGGCGGTGCGGTGCTTGTCGCCCGGAATGGCGCAGGAATTAACGGGGTTAAAGATTTAGTGGATAAAACGATTGCGATCCCGTCCAAAGGGAATACGAATGAAATCTCGCTGCGGATGCTGCTGCAGCAGGAAGGCATCATGATCTCACGCGATGCGGGAAGCGCGCATCTCATCGTGCGCTCTCCGTCGGACGCGCTCATTTCCTTCCGGCAGAAGGAAATTGACGCGGCGCTCGTCCCCGAGCCGTGGGGGACGCAGATCGAGAAGGCCGGACTCGGCAAAGTCGTCGTCGACTGGCAGGCGATCCCGCCGAATCGCGGTGACTATCCGACGGTTATCATGGTGGCGAGCGACAAGCTCATTCAGCGGCACCGGGATATCGTCAAGGGCGCGATCAAAGCGAATATGGACGGCATCGCGTTCATACGGAAGAGCCCGGAGGAGGCTTACGGGCTCATCAACAACCAGCTGAAGCAGTACAGCGGCAAGGGAATGGAGAAGAGCTTGATTCAAGCCTCGCTCAGCCGTTTGAAGCTGACCACCGACGTCGACGTCAAGGTGATGGAGGATATGGCGAAGGTGTCGATTGCCGCGCGGTATTTGAAGGGGATAAAGGCGGAAGAATTGGACTTGAGCCCGTTCGTCGACCTGTCGATGCTGGCGGAGGTAAAGAGCGGACAATAAGGCGCATGATGAGAGAATCGGCCGGTATCTTACGGGATGCTGCCGGTTCTCTTGCTGTCTCCGTTCTATATTCATGAAAGCGCTTAAAAATTCATATTGTCAAATGGAAAAGTTAGCTATATACTAAAAACCAGAACCATGATGAACAATATGGAATCGGTACCAGAATGGAATGTGGTTTTTCTAGTTTTTTAAGAGAGGAAGGCATGATCAATATGGAATCGATACCAGTGTTTGTGAACAAAGATGGGGAAGGTGGTTAGACCATGCAAACAGATCTCTCCACAGCGAAGGCAGGCAAGGCAGCGAAGAGGAAGCATGCAGAATTAAGAAAAAGAATCATCCAGCATAAGTACATGTATCTGATGCTGCTTCCTTGTATTGTTTTCTTTATCATTTTCTCGTATATCCCGATGGGGGGCCTGCTGCTGGCTTTCAAGGAGTACCAGTTCAATAAAGGCATTCTTCTCAGCCCATGGGTCGGCCTCCGGTATTTCAAGACCTTCTTCGAGAGCTATGAGAGCGGCAAGCTGATCGCTAACACCGTGATTATTAGCTCTATGAAATTATTTCTCGGCCTTCCGTTTCCAATCATCCTTGCGCTTATATTTAACGAGGTTAAAAGTAAGCGTTTTCGGGGGATAACCCAGAGTATTGCGTATCTGCCCCATTTCTTATCTTGGGTGATCGTCGTAGGGGTTATCCAAAGAGTGCTGGCTCCGGATACAGGCTTACTGAACGAAGCTATTAAAGCGTTTGGCGGTAATGGCGACACCTTTTTCCTAATGGAACAAAGCTATTTCTACCCGATCATGTTCGGCAGCCATATTTGGAAGACGGTCGGATGGGATTCGATTATTTACTTGGCGGCCATTGCGGGGATCAATCCGGAGCTGTACGAAGCCGGAAGAATTGACGGCGCAAGCAAATGGCGCGAAATTTGGAACATAACGCTCCCGGGCATTAGGCCTACCATCATGATTTTGTTTATCTTATCGCTGGGCAGCATATTGTCTGCCGGCTATGACCAGCTCTATCTGCTCAGAACGCCAGGTAACATGGACGTCTCGGAAATTCTGGACACCTACGTCATCAGCGTTGGCCTACAGAGCGGACAATATGGTTATGCAACGGCAGTCGGCATGCTGCAGGGCGTCATCGGACTGATTCTGGTCGTTGCGGCTAATCGCATAGCCCGCCGTTTTTCAGAAACGTCAGTATGGTAGCGATACCATATGAAGTCTGTTGAAAAGCGCCAACCTTGGCGGTTTCATAAAAAAATAGGTGAAATGGGGAGTGCTCATGAGCAAGAAATGGATGAAATGGTCATTGTTTTCGTTGGCTTCCGTCATGCTGCTTGTTGGCTGTCAAGACAATGTGGATCAGGCGGCTACGAAGGATAGTCAACCGGCTAACGAACCAAGCGCAGCCGGAAAGCCGGCGACATGGATCGCCGACCGCACGATCAAAGGCCGGCTGTTCATTGACAGCGACGACCTCTCTAAGGATATCAATCCGGAAATCGCCAAGAAGCTTAAAGAGATGACAGGCATTACCTTGCAGCTCGAAGGGGTAACAGCCGATCACGCCATCGATGCGTTAACGGCCGGACTTGCGTCGAACGATTTACCGGACTTTATCCTCTATTACTTAAACAATAGCGGCCGGAAAGAAATGTCCGTCATCCTGAAGGGCGCTCGGGAAGGGATGTTCACCGACTTAACCCCATTGATCAAGAACAGCAGTATCTACAGTAAGTATTTGCAAGATAAATACTTGCCTTTGGATACGCAGTATGGGGTGATGTTCCGTCCCGAATTTAAAGGCTCGTCGTATTTCATCCATATGAACATTCCGCGGGAAGGCGGTTACCAGGAAACCAAGTATGTAGGCGGCCCCTATATCCGCAAAGATATCGTAGATGCGCTTGGGATTGATCCCAAATCGATCCAAACCTCGGATCAGTTATATGAGCTGGCGAAGAAAATTAAAGCCGGCGGTTTCAAGGATAAGAACGGCAAGGACGTCTATCCGATCGGACCGAGATATTGGGGCGGAAGAGAAGTTGGCGCTCTGTATAATGATTTGGTCTGGGGAGCTGATGAGCAGCGGATTCACCAGACGAAAGACGGCAAGATTGTTCACGAAAGCAAGACGGAATATCCGATGAAACGAGTCGCCTATGTGCAAAAGCTGCTGAGTGAAAAATTGATGGTTCCGGAGTTCTATACCATGGAAGAGAATCGCGGAACGGAAGGCATTCTGAACGGTTCTTACGCGATCATTGCCGATATGCACAACTATCTAGAATTTAATAAAGACGCGCACTATGTCCCGCTAGGCCCCATGAACAGCGTGGATGGTCCTTACCAAATGCAGCTGGATTACAAAACGGGCTATATGGCCTGGTCGATTCCGAAAACGACGAAAAATCCGCAAGATATCGTCAAGCTCGCCGATTTCCTGGCAAGCCGCGAAGGCAAGCTGCTTTGGCAGTACGGGATTGAAGGAAGGGACTATACGCTGGATGCCAAGGGCAATCCGATCGTGAAGAAAGAAGTGCTTGAACTGAAAAATAAAGATCCGAAAGCCGCGAAAGCCCTTGGCTTCGATGGCGTTGGCAACTCTTGGGGCAGCTACCTGGGAAGCACGGACTTGAACCGCCAAGCCGATTTTAATGAAATGCAGTACGGGGACGCCGCTGCGCCGGAGGCGAATGCGGGACCGCTCAAGATTGTCGAGATGTGGGGATACGAGGAGAAACGCAAAAATGCCAAGCTGAACGATGGTTATCAACCGCTTGCTTTCCTAGGCGAATTCGAGCAAGAAACGCAATTAAAGGATGCGCTGAAGAAATACGATGACAGCATGATCCGTGCATTCTACGCGAAAAATCTGGATGAAGCGAAGAAAATCATCGATGCGGCCACGGCTCAGCTGAAGTCGGCAGGCCTGGATAAATATGAAGAACTGCTAATGAAGAAAAATGCGGATCCCAAAACAAAGGTCATTGTGAACTAGAACGGTTAGGATGCTTGGGAGGATCGGGCTGCTTCCCCACATTACCATGGAAGATGGAAGCAGCCTGCTTCCAACGAGCATGGAACGCTCAAAGGAGGTTCAAGGATGGGCAACACATTCTACAAGCTCACCACTGGAGAGAAGCTGTTTAAGATCGGGGTCTATTGCGTCATCATTGTGCTCTGCTTGTCCATTGTAATTCCATTTCTTAATATCTTTGCGCTTTCCTTTAATGCCGGTAAGGATGCGGAGCGCGGAGGCATTTACTTCTGGCCGAGAGTATGGACGCTAGAGAACTATGAGGAAGTATTCTCATCTTCTAACATCATACAGGCATTTCTGATTTCGATATTCCGTACGGTAGTCGGAACGGTATCCAGCGTTTATTTAACGGCAATGGCCGCATATGCATTGAAGCGTACGACAATGCCGGGATCACGCTTTTTCACATTGCTTATCGTATTTACCATGCTGTTCAGCGGGGGCATTGTTCCCTACTATATGCTGCTTAAGAGCTTACATTTAACCAATACCATTTGGGTATATCTTATACCCGGCATGTACAGCGCATGGAATATTATCATCATACGAACCTTTTTTCAACAGATTAGCGTTAGCTTGGAGGAGTCGGCGAAGCTCGACGGCTGTAACGATCTGGGGATCTTCCACCGCATCATGCTGCCGCTGAGTAAACCGGTTATCGCCGCCATTTCGCTATTTACTGCGGTAGGGCATTGGAACGATTGGTTCACCGGAGCTTTTTTCGTACAGAAGATGACGCTGCGCCCGCTGTCCACCTTAATGCAGGAGATGTTGACGAGACAGGACGCGATCCGGGAGGCGCTTATGCAAACGGCAGGAACAACGCAGTATCAAATGCTGGAAAACATGCAGCTGACCGGAAATTCTTTGAAAATGGCAACGATTATGGTCGTTATCGCACCGATCGTTTGTGCCTATCCTTTTGTGCAAAAATATTTTGCCGAAGGCGTCATGATCGGTTCGGTGAAAGAATAGAAGGAACGGAGGAATTCACGATGACCATAATCAATCCCTATGACAAGCAAGGCGAATGGCTGCGAGGCAGCTTTCATAACCACACGACGAACAGTGATGGGCATCACCCGCTTTCGACGGTGTACCGCATGTATCACGATTATGATTTTCTGGGCATTTCCGACCATGATGTGATGACTGAACATGAGGGGGATCACACGATTGGAGCTGTTTTCGAGGCGATTGAGGTCAGCAGCTCTCAAACGCACATGCTGCTGGTCCACCCTCCCAGGTCGCTGATGGACGGGTATTCTAACGTCTTTTCGATCGAGAATTATCAGAGGCTTTCCGATCTATGTGTGGACCATGGCGGTTTATCTATTCTGGCCCATCCGAACCGGTACTTCTCGCATTATTGGCGGCATGAGGATATGCTGCGTATGCAGCGGTACAATGGCATTGAGGTTGTGAACGGCGACGGAAATCCGGAATATGACATTGCTTTTGATAAATGGGATTTTCTTTTGTCCGCAGGGCGCAAGGTATGGGGCTTCGGAAATGATGATTTCCACGTTTACGGACAGGAGAAGCGTGCCTGGAACATGGTTTTGACGGCTTCTAATACCAAAGAGGCCATTCTAGCCGCGATTCGCGAAGGCAGCTTTTACGTTTCAACAGGCTATGGCTTCGAAGGCATTCGGGTCACAGACGGTCAAATTATTTATGATCTTCGGTCGAGCCCATTATATGATAAGATGTATAAATATGTAACGCTGATCGGCAAGGATGGCCGTATACTCCACGAGGAAACCGGCAGAATGAAACAGGTGAAGTATACGTATAAAGGAGATGAAGGCTATATCCGTATCGCCGTCTATTTGGAAGGCGGATTCGGAGCTTTCTCTCAGCCCCTTTTTGTCGAATAACGCAGAAAAATGTTCGTGCTTGCGAGTAAGGAAGGATGATAATCATGGCGCCCAAAATTAAAGATGTAGCCAAAAAAGCGGGAGTATCCGTCACCACGGTGTCCAGGGTTTTAAACGGAGAAAAGTACGTGAAGGACGATCTGAAGGCCAAAGTGAAACTTGCAATTGAGGAGCTTGGCTATGCGCCCAGCCATATCGCGAGGAGTTTGGTGCGGAAGAAGACGAACCTGATTGGTGTCATCGTTCCCGATCTCACCTCAAGTTTCTATTCGACGATCTTGAGCAGCATCGAGGAGACGGCAAGCCTGAATGATTACAACCTGCTGGTTTGCAATATTATAGAGGATACAGATAAAGAGCTGAAATATTTAAATGTCTTTCATGAGATGCGGGTAGACGGCATCATTATTATGCATGAGAAGTTAAGCGATGACATTCGCAGCTTCATCCATAAACTGGATATCCCGATCATTTTTTCAAGCGTAAGACCCGTAGATCATAAGTTCATTTCGGTCATTATCGATGATTATGAGGCAGCCTACGATGCGACGAAGTATTTAATTGAGCTCGGACATGAGCGGATTGCCTTCATAGGCGGGGATATGAGAGACATTACCTCAGGTCAGAACCGTTATGTCGGCTATCGCAATGCCCTTAAAGATCAGCGGGTTCGCATTGTGAATGATTATATCCGGTTTGGCGACTATAAAATCCAAAGCGGATACGACATGATGAAGGAACTGCTGGCATGTGAGCCCCGTCCAACCGCTGTATTTGCCGTGAGCGACGATATGGCGGTAGGCGCTATGAATTGTATTCATGACCATGGGCTTAAAGTGCCTGACGATCTATCTATTATCGGATTCGACGGAAGCCAATTGACCGAGCTCGTACGACCGCGGTTGACTTCGATGGAGCAGCCTATTCAGGACATGGGCAAAATTACGGTGAATACGCTGATCGATTACATCTCAGATCCTGCGTCAAGTCCGCGTGAAGATTTGATATTGGTTCATAAGCTCGTCGTACGGGACAGCTGCAGGGCATATCAGGAAGAGAGATAGGCAGAGAACAGAACAGAGCGGAAGAGGGAGTGCGGAGTGAGTACAAAGTTTGATGTCGTTGTCATCGGCGATGCCAATATTGATCTCGTGGTAGTGGGCTGTAATCAAATTCCTCAGCCCGGACAAGAAATTTTCGTTGATCAAATGATGACGCACGTTGGCGGGGGGGCGGCGTTATTCACAATCTCATTGGCTAAGCTTGGGCTGCATGTCGCGTTTGACGGTGTTCTTGGTGATGATGGCTACGGCCATTATATACGGGAACATTTCACTCAATATGGTATCGATACCAGTATGATCAAGACTAGCCAAACGAGCCGTACAGGCATCACGATTGCGATTAATCCTGAGCTGGACCGTTCGTTCATTACGTATATAGGATCCAACGCCGAGCTGCAAGTCGGGGATCTGGATGTCGAGCAGATCGCATTAGGCAGGCATGTTCATGTGACCGGTTATCGGGGACGCCGCAACCATGACGAATTCGTGGCAATGGCTCGGAAATTGAAAGAAGCGGGAGTCACTTTGTCCTGCGATGTAGGCTGGGACGATACCGGAGAATGGTATGCAGGCGTTTTCGAGTTGATGCGTTATATGGATGTATTCCTGATGAACGAAACGGAAGCGCTTCATTATACAGGCTTTACTCGCGTAGAAGACAGTTTAAGCTATATGTCAGGGTTCTGCCGTCATGTCGTTGTTAAGCTCGGAGCCCAAGGAGCCGTTGCGATGAAAGACGGTCTGCGAACGGTAAGCCCCGGATTCTCGGTCGAAGCCGTGGATACGACGGGAGCAGGGGACTCGTTTAACGCCGGTTACATGTATGGCTTTTTGACGGGGCTGAATGTGGAGACCTGCCTGCTGTATGGCAATGTATGCGGAGCGATGTCTGTTGGCGCCTATGGAGGCAGTACAGGAACACCGGACAAGGAAGGGCTGGAAGCTTTTATCCGTCACAACAAACCTGCAGACCTTCTTGTTGAAACGACGGCTGCCGACGACAAGGCTTCAGGGACATAGAGTCCGCATCATTCCATGCGAAATCGAATCGGACGTTCGAAGGAGAGCAATCATAATGAACTATATGCATATACAGGGTGTGAACAAGGCCATCTCCCGCATCCTGATGGGGACGGGGGATTTGCGTAAACTGGAGGAGCCTGAGCGGTTGATGCTGGATGCTTATCTGCGCGCGGGCGGCAATACCTTTGATACGGCTCATCAATATAGAAATAAAGAAGTCATTCTCGGCCGGTGGCTGGAGGAAAAGAAACTTCGCCAAGACGTCGTCATTCTCACCAAGGGAGCTCATCATGACGACGGTAGTCCAGGCCCGAGGGTGAATGCGCAAGCGATTCGCCACGATCTCATGGAAAGTCTGGAGCGGCTGGGCACGGATTACGTCGATCTGTACGCTCTTCACCGCGATGATCCGGATGTGGCGGTAGGTCCGATTATGGAAGAATTGAATGAACACATTCGCGCTTCGCGCATCAAGGCGATCGGGGCTTCCAACTGGTCGTACCGCCGCATTCAGGAAGCGAATGAATACGCCGCGGCCCATCAGCTAACCGGGTTTACATTTAGCAGCCCGAACCTCAGCTTGGCCAAGCCGAATGAGCCTCGATGGGAAGGCTGCGTGTCGGCGGATGCAGAGACCTGCGCTTGGCACACAGGCAATCAGCTGCCGCTCCTTGCGTGGTCGTCGCAGGCCGGAGGTTTTTTCTCAGGTGCTTTTACGCCGGATAATCGGGCCCATGATGAAATGGTGAGGGTTTATTATAGCGAAGCCAATTGGGAGCGCTACCGGCGTGCGGCCAAGCTTGCCGCGGACAAAGGCGTCACTCCGATTCAAATTGCTCTAGCCTATGTGCTGAATCAGCCTTTTCCGACCGGTGCAATCATTGGTCCGAAAAATCATGAAGAGCTGCATGCTTCCATAGACGCTATGCAGATTACATTCTCATCGCACGAGCTTGCGTGGCTGAACTTGGAAAGGGAGGAGATCGCGGAATGATCAGACACATGCTGGCAGCCCAGTTATATACATTAAGGAACGAGCTGAAGGAGGACTTTCCAGGTGTACTTAAGGATCTGAAAAAGATGGGCTGGGCAGCCGTCCAAATCGACGGATTGCATGGGTACCCCGCGGCAGACATTGCCGCCGTTATGAAGGAAACCGGACTACGCACAGCGGGGATGCACGTTGGTTTAGAGCGGATGAAGCACGATCTTGAAGCGGTATTGGAGGAAGCCCGATTGTTCGATACCCAAGACCTGATTTGCCATTCCCTGCCGAATGGACTGCAGAATCCGGAGGGCTATCTCAGCGTGCGAAGCGATTTGCAGCAAGTTGCCGCTCAAGTAGGCGGACGGGGTTACCGGGTCGGTTATCACAATCACGATTTTGAATTTCATACGACCATTCAAGGAAAGTTTGCGCTCGAATATTTGCTGGAAGATCCGGCCGTGTATCCAGAGATCGATACGTATTGGGTGCAAAAGGCGGGTCAGGACCCACTGGCCTTCATCAGCCAGTATGCCTACCGGATGCCGATCCTGCATTTGAAAGATATGACCTCCGACGGACGGCAATATTTTGCTGAACTCGGTACGGGTATCATTGATTTTGCTCCGATTCTGAAGTGGGGCTTGCAGCATGGCGTGGAATGGTTCGCTGTGGAACAGGACTACTGCCCGGGAAGTCCGCTCGATAGTCTGGCAACAAGCTTAGCCTACTTACTGGAGCTCGAGAAGAATCTCTCTTTTTCATCATAAAAAGGCCAACGGGACCGCTTAGTTGACCTCACACCAGTAGAAGAAGCTGCCCCTCAGGTCCGAAAGGACCCCAGGGACAGCTTCTTTCCTTAGTTGCCGCCGGAAACCGCTTGCTGCTCGCTCTTCTGCTGCTTATGCGCTTTCGCATCGATCACCTTGCCGCCGCTGCCGCCGGCCTTATCGCCCACCGCCGAGAGCTGCATGGCGCTGCTGCCCTGGAAGACTCCGCCTTCCTGAATGACGAAGGAGCGGACATCGATGTTCCCTACCAGCACGCCGGAGCTGGTGACGATGAGCTTGCCTTTGGTTTGGATGTTGCCTTTGACCTTGCCGGCCACGATGACATCGCGCGCTTGGATGTTGGAGTGGACGACGGCATTCTCGCCGATCGTAATGTCGCCGGCGCATTCGATGTCGCCCTGCATCTGGCCCTCGATGCGGAGGCTGGCCTCGGACATGATCTTGCCTTCACAGATCGTGCTTCCGCCGATTAGCGTATCGGTTGTTTTGGCATCGATGCGCTTCGATTTCGAGCTTCCGAGCATTAGCGTTCATCCTTTCTGTTCGTTATGAGATAGGGGGTCGGGTCAATGGGGACGCGGTTCTTCTGCACTTCATAATGCAGGTGGGAGCCTGTGCTTCGGCCCGTGGAGCCAAGAAGTCCGATCTGTTGACCTTTCGTTACTGATTCTCCGCGTTTCACGAGAATTTTATGCAAGTGCATGTAACCCGTTTGGATGCCACGGGTATGATCGAGGATGATCCGGTTGCCGAACTCGTTGTCGAAGCCGGCCTCCGTCACTTTGCCGGCGGCCGTCGCATAGACGGGATCGCCGATCTCGCCGTCGAGATCAAGCCCCGTATGCATCGAGGGCTTCCCCGTGAACGGATCTCGGCGCATGCCGAAGCCCGAGGTCTGGCTGTGGGCCGTGACCGGCCATAGCGTCGGTGTGATGCTGCGCAAATAGTCGGCCTGCTTCAGCCGAGCCTCGGACTCGCTGAGATTGACCAGCAGCGTGTTGATATCGCCGACCAATGTGGAAAGCCCTTGTCTGGTAGAACTCATCAGCTGCGACACCTCTTCCGAGGTAACGGGAATGTCGGTGCCGCCGACATCCGGTCCGCCTCCAGCCGATTCGCTTAGAGCGGACAGCTTTTTGCTTGTCCTGTTCGGCTCTTCGGACTCGCTCATCAGCTGCAGGACATGGTCGAGTTTCTTAATTTCCTCGAGCTTAACCTTAAACTCATCCGCTTGGTGAGACAGGTCAATCAAATTGGCTTGCAGCAGTTCCAGTTCATTATTTTTAAGTGTAATTTGATTAACCAGTTGCCGTTCTTGTCCATCGAATGCTTGCTGCATGTGGTCCTTAGTGCGGTGGGCGTACGTATTCATCAAGTAAATCGTGACAAAGAAACCAAACAGCACGAGCAGGATCACGCTGGGCACAATATACAGGCTACTGTGCGGAAGCTTGAATCTTACGGTACGGCGGTTGGCGCCAGGGATGATCATCAACGTGAATTCCTTCTTATCCCACATAAGTCTTTGGCCGATTCCTCTTCCTTTCCGTATCAAAGTCCCCCCTCCTTGATTGGATTGTATTCATGAAGAAGAGGAGTCATGCCTACTTTCTATTTTCGCAGGGAGGCGTTTGGGTAATTTGCCCAGATGGGGCATACTAAAATTGGGTATAGGAAGAAGCCTGGCAGCCTCAACTTTTTGATGAAAGATTACGTCAGTAATAGTGAGGGACGAAGGTTATTAAGCGCAAGGAGTGAAGATCATGTTGAAGAAAAATGTACCTGTTGTGGCCCTGCTGTTCATGCTGGCTCTTACCGGCTGTAAATCCTCGGGAGCAGCGAACGGTGCCGCGGACGTTTCGGCAACGCCGCAGCCTACCGTGCAAGCGACGGAGACGCCGGCTGCAACCCAATCGCCGCAGGCTTCTCCGGCAGGAACGCCTGTTGCGGGAACCAGCGATAAACCAACCAAGGTTGCGATGACCGGCGTAACGGCTGTTCGTTTGGCGGATGCCAAATCCGGCTGGATCGGCGGCAAAGGATGGATTGCACATACAACCGATAGCGGCAAGCAGTGGCAGATTCAATATGAAGGAAACGGCGAGATCAAGCAATTGTTCGCGCTGAATGGGCAAGAGGCTTGGGCGAGCGTCGGACAAGACGGCAAGCTGCTCAGCACGAAGGATGGCGGGCAGCATTGGGCATCCGCCGGTAAAGTGCCGAATACCGCATTCTTCCATTTTATTTCCAAAGCGGAAGCGTTCAGCGGCAACGCTCATACGGTGGATGGCGGAGCTAACTGGAGCACGATGCCGGTACCGGAGGGCATTGCAGGAGACGCCTATTTCCATGATGCCAAGAATGGCTGGGCCGTCAAACCGGGCAAAGACACCGTGGAGGTGCTTCGCACCCAGGATGGCGGGAAAACGTGGAACAGCGTGATGTCCCGCAAGACCGCGGCCGGAATTACGGGAACCGTGATCCGTTCTGCCGGAGCGAACGATGCTTGCGTGGAGCTCATCGGCGAATCGGGGATGACGCAGACCTCGTACTCCTTGTTCCACACCAAGGATGGAGGCAAGACCTGGCAGACGGTGCTCGCGAACAGCACCGCCGGCGGCGGACCGGCCCCCGGCTTCCCTGCGGGAGACACTTCAGGGCCGAAGAATACGGGCTCGAAGCCCGGTCCGCTCTACGTCGTGAGCCCCGACGTCGCGTTCATGGGCGGCCAGTGCCCGGCTTGCGACAAGCCGAACTCCGTCGGATGGACGAAGGACGGCGGCAAAACATGGGTGAACGGCCAAGAGACGTTCACCGGCTACGGCGAGCTGCTGCTGGCCATGGCCGACGCGAATCAAGGCTGGATGATTACGAATGACAACGAGCAGCCAAGCGTGATGTATACCACCGGCAACGGCGGTGTTAACTGGACGAAGGCACATACCTTCGATGCACCGAAATAACAAGAAGCCTTACCGGCAGTTGAACTGCGTACGGTAAGGCTTTTTTTTCCTGCCTGTCAACCCCCTGACCTTGCCGTCATGCCGAGAATGGTATGGGTATACTTGCCACATACAGGAGGTCAGACATGTTAGCCCCCAAGCATATGTTATCTACACTAGTGATTGCGCTTGCAGTGCTGATCGGCTTTACTTTGCAGAACCCGGAACAAATGACGCTCAGCGCGGCATACTTCCCGTCGAACAATACGGATAAGGCGACTCCGCCGACGATAGATGATTCAGCCCAGCCACTTGGCCCCTCTCCCGTGATGGAAGAGAGGGTATCCGCTGCGACAAGTGGGCACAAGGAGGCGGTTCAAACCGCTATGCCTACACACTTACCGGAAGTGCCGGCATCCATGAAAGCACAGCCAACTGCGCTGCCTGCTCCGACTGCCGCCGCGCCTCTGGAGACGGCTGCAAGTCCGGAGCCGTCCGGGAACGCGCCGGAATCCGAAAAGGCTCCTTCCGCAAGCAGCTCGGCGCCGCCTGAGAAGAAGCCTGTGAAGGAGTATATCGGCGATGGAGACGACCCCGTCGCGAATGTGAAGAAAGTGAATCTTCCCTCCGCAGAAATCATGAAGATCAAAGCCCGGTTCGAGCTCTTGGCCGCATCGGGCGAGAAGAAGCCGGATTGGAAGCGCAAAGCCGAACGGCTCATTGCCAAAGGGATGGACTATCTGGGAACCCCTTACGTATTCGGTGCGAAAGCGGGGCAGACCGAATCGTTCGACTGCTCGTCCTTCTTGCAGTATCTCTTCGGCACCCAAGAGGTCAAGCTGCCTCGCGATTCCAGACAGATGAGCCAGCGGGGGACCGAAGTGTCGATCGGCGAGCTGCGCGAAGGCGATCTCATCTTTTTCACCACGCCCAAACGAAGAAACAGGCAAGGCACCGAACGGATCGGCCATGTCGCCGTATACATCGGTGGCGGGCTGATGCTCCATACGTTCCGCCCGGGGATAGGCGTGACCGTATCGGAGCTGGACGGTGCCTGGAAGGACCGTTTTATTAAAGCTAAGCGCGTGCTGTCTTAATGGATTTTGGCCGGAATAGCCTTGTTATATGACAGAAGCTCGGATACGGTGACCATTTTGTAGCCTCGGCTGTGTAGCTCCGGAAGAATGACCTTGAGGGCTTCGATCGTCTGGGTCGGGCCTTCGATATAATCATGGAACAGTACGATGTTGCCGTTCTTCACATTTTTGAGCACACTGTTGACGATACGGCGAACCCCGGGGGTATCCCAATCTTTCGTATCCAATTGCCAGCTCCACATAATCATGGTGTACCCCTCATCCTTCACAGTGGAGACCAGCCGCTCATTATAGAAGCCTCCGGGCGGACGAAACAATTGGCTGCGCCGTCCCGTCTTCTCCACGATGAGCTCCTCCGTCGTGGTCAGCTCTTTCTTGATGTTGGTCTTCCGGCTTAGATAAGCATGGCTGTATGTATGATTGGCAATCTCATGTCCAGCCTGCGCCGTTTGCTCCAGAACATCCGGGTAGAGCTTGATCTTGTTGCCGACAACGAAAAATGTGGCCTTCGCCTCATACTGCTTCAGAAGATCGAGAATTTCCGCCGTATATTTCGGGTGAGGTCCGTCATCGAACGTCAGGGCGATCACCTTCTCGTCCGTGTTCACTTCCCACACAATATCCCCACGCGTTTCATAATAAGTGCGGTCCTTCTTCGGAGCGGCGCTGAGAGCGACGGGCTGCATCAAAAACAAACAAACACACAAAGCTGCAAGTATTTTCATGATGTCTCCTTAATGGGTGTAGTACACCTAGCGTTTCCAATTCCCATGAAAGGAATTCACGACTTCGGCGGCGCTCCATCACTGCTCCCATTCCCGTTTCCATTGCCGTTCCCGCCGTTATTTCCATTCCCATTCCCGTTGAAAAATGTTGTCGTAAGGGCTTTGATTTTCTCCATGAACTTGCCGTAGCCGTATCCGGTCAGGAAAGCCACCGATATGCGCGCTGACATGGAGTCCCCGACCTGCAGAAGCAGGATCCCGCTTTCGAACAGAATGATCGTCATGATCGCCGAACCGAAGCAGAGGATCGGTCTCATGAAATACCAGTACATCCATTGGACGGTAAGATCGTGATAATGCTCATGAAACATGCGCAGCCCGTAAAGCGCGCCGCCGAGTGCCCCCGCGAAGCCGAAGCTGGCGTAAGCCCGATAAGCCTCCAAGTGAATACCCAGAAACTTACCTTGGACTTCCCCGCTGCCGAGAATCGCCATCATCCAGAGACTGCCGACGAACCATACGAGCAAATACACGAAAATGGACGGTTTGCCAAAACGCTGAATGGGATTCAAAAAAAATCACCGCCCTATACATGGTTAATACCATTGTATGAGCGGTGTTGTTGATGATGCCTGCAGATAAGGGCGCTTCTCCGATAACTTCAGATATTGCATGATCGCTTTGGAGCAGTCTTGCGCTCCGAATTTTCGACTTTTGCGGATCGAATTCCGGCGCTGCGACAGCTCCGGATACTGTTCAAGCAGCAGCTTGAACCAATGATCGATCATCTCCAGCGATGTAATCATTTGACCGTAGCCCTGCTCTTGGAAATATTGGCAGTTCATCTCTTCCTGACCGGGAATGGGGCTGTAGAACAGCATCGGAATCCCTTTGGCCATCGCTTCGGTACAGGTCATTCCGCCGGGTTTGGTGATAAGCAGGTCCGAAATGTCCATGAGCTTATTAATTTCGTTCGTATAGCCGATCAGGTGGATGTTAGGCTGGCGGAACGCTTCTTCCTCCATAAGCTGCCGGCGCGCCTTCTCGTTCGTTCCCAAACAGATGAGAAGCTGAATATCTTTGCTCCAGGAGGCCAGATAGGAGAGCAGCTCTTCTTTCTCCTCCTTCTTGAAGACGCCCCAGCCGCCGCCCATCACCATGACCGTTGGCATTGCGCTAAGCCCGAATTGCTTGCGGGTTTGCACTTTGCTGTGTTCGAGGTGAAAGTTCGGATGAACGGGGATGCCCGTTACCTCAATGTGCGTCTCCGGCACGCCGCGGGCAATCAGCCGCTCCCGAACGAGCGATGTGGAGACGAGATATTTATCCACGGCGGGATCGACCCATGTGCCATGCACGTCGTAATCCGTAATGACCGTGAACAAGGGCACCTGAAGCCCGGCACGTTTCAGACGGGAGACGATGATGCTGGGGAAGGGGTGCGTGCACACGATGATATCCGGTTTGAGCTGCTGGATGATTGCCTTGGTTTGCGAATAAAACATCCGGTGCAGCACAAGGCCTGCCATACGGCTTAACGATTTCTTATATTGATTGCGGTAAAGCATACCATAGAGTTTGGGCTGTGAAGTCACCGTGCGGCGGTATGCCGAGAAGATCCAAGGTGCGATGGTAGGGTGCAAAAAAGCGCCAAGCTCGATCACTCGCGTGATGATTTCCGATGAGCTTTGTCGCAGCTCGACGGACAGCGCATGTGCGGCTTGTGTATGACCTTTCCCGAAGCCCTCAGATAGGAGCAAAATCCGTTTTTTTCGCAAGGAACTCACCTTTCTTTGACAACCATTTCGATAGTTTAGACGCTGACTGCGAGGAAATCCCTGCAGCTAGGCGCCTAAAGTTGCTTTACGTTTGCCTGCATAGCATTGGCGGCAGACAGGAACATAGCTTTCATTCCCGCCGATTTGAATTTGTTCGCCATGGAAAATAGGTTCTCCGTCCTTACAGCGCATATTCATGATCGCTTTCTTGTCGCAGTACCAGCAGACCGTTTTGATTTCTTCAATCGTGTCGGCCGCAGCCAGCAGCGCATTGCTTCCTTCGAAGAGCTGCCCCATGAAGTCAGCCCTGAGTCCGTAGGCGATAACGGGAATGTTCAAATCATCGACGATCGCGATGAGCTGGGCGACCTGCTCCTTATTAAGGAACTGCGCCTCATCGACCAATATGCAGTTAGGGAGCTCCTTCTGCGCTAACGCCATCATATCCAGTTGGTCGTCTACGACAATGGCGTTCTTCTGCATGCCGATGCGGGAGACGACTTTGCCGACGCCGAAGCGGTCGTCTACGACCGATGTCAACAGCAGCACTTTCTTGCCTTGTTCTTCATAATTATGCGCCACGCGCAGTACTTCAATGGATTTACCGCTGTTCATCGTGCCATAACGGAAATATAGTTTTGCCAAGCTGGGCCAGTCCCCTCTGAAGATCTAAGTATGATTATATCGTAAAAAAATAGGTGGCGCTTAGGGAATCAAGCTCCGCCAATTTCACGGCACATTGGAAGCTTGCCTCGGAAGCGGGTTTATCGCCGATTAGCGGTTGTTTTTTATATATTTTGCGAATATTCACTTCGATACTGCCCTTGACCGGTTCGTTCATAATCTGGATGCGATGCGGCTCGTACATCAGGACATGCATGATGTCTTTGGCGACGGGATTCGTACTTCCCAGCAGCTCTTGCATCAGTTCATGGTCGACAAGGGAAGGCAGGAGCTCCCTCATGCCCGGATTGGACTCGCAATGATGGGCGGCCGCTTTGGCCAGCAGCGCATCCATAGCAAGGAACGGCGGACTGAGGAATATCCGGTGGTCTTCCACGACGGCATGAACGAGTGCGGCAGCCGTTTCTTCATTAGCTTCTATATAGTTCCCGCGCAGGCGGAGTTGTCGGACCAGCTCGGAAGGCGGCAGCTGCTGCTGGCCGGCGTAATATGTATCCCGTAGAAAGCTGTCCAAATGGTCCAAACCCATGAGGGGCGTTTTATTCGTTAAAGGACTGTCCTGATGCAGGATGGACACAATCGCTGCCGGAGAAATGCCATGCTCCGTCAAAATATCGGCAATCGTTCCGTTCAAGATCAATCGCTCCGTGTGCAGGTGATGGTCGTAACCGAGCGTTCGTTCCACCGCATGAGAGAAGGGCAGGTGCCCGATATCGTGCAAAAGTGCCGCCACGCGCAAATGAAGTTCGTCCGGGCAAAAGTGAGCCATCAGCGACCATACGCCGATGGTGTGCTCGAACCGCGAATGGGTCATTGGCGAGAATAACGCCGAAGCTCCGAAGTGATGCAAGAACTTCAAGCGGCGAACCGGCTGCGATCGGAAAAGCTGGACTTCAACCGGATGGGCTGGAATTTGCCACTGATATAGGGGCTCCCAAATCATCCCAGTCGAAAAAGTATGCTGTAGACTCAAAGCAGCGTTCCTCCTAGGCTGTGAAATCTGGATGAATGTTTCAATGCAGCGCATTAGCTATCATAGCATGAAACATAGAAAGTTTGCTATCTTGAGCGTATGAAAAAGATGCGTAAAACATGCACGACAAGCCCCCGGAGCCTTGGCGCTTGCGGCGTCGCCAGGCAGGTGGAGGTCGCTGGAAAAAGGGAAAATATGCGGTATTGGCGGATATCGGGCGAGTAAGCGTTCCTTCATTCGATAAGCCGGCCGAAGCGGAGAATAAGGCAATTGCGTCACGAAGGCCGGCAGGCGGATCGCGGTGACGGCGGCGGACCTTGAGCGGGGGCAGACTAGTGAAAAATGATAAAAATATTAAAATGAAAACCTTTACATTTTCATTGAACTATACTATTTCTGGTGTTAATATAATATAAAAAATATTGAGACTATTTCATCAATTTATATTCTCCTATTTTTGATGAAATGCGCGCCATCACGTTTCGACAATTTAATACTTTAAAGCGTACATTGGACAAAGCGCGTCCAAAAACCAGAAAAGAAAGGTTGCACAACATGACCAAAAACGGGTTACCTCCCAAGCAAGGATTGTATGACCCTCAGTTCGAGCGTGATGCCTGCGGTATTGGCTTCGTAGCGAATATTAGAGGCGTGAAATCGCATGAAATCGTCAAGCAGGCGCTTCGTGTGCTTTGCAATTTGGATCATCGCGGCGGTCAAGGAAGCGAGCAGAACACAGGCGATGGCGCGGGGATTCTGATGCAAATTCCGGATGCTTACCTCCAGGCGGCTTGTGAGCAGGAGAATATGAAGCTCCCGGCGGCGGGTCACTATGGTGTAGGTATGGTCTACTTGCCTCAAAATCTGGAGGAGCGCCAGGCATGCGAGAGAATCATCGAACGCATTGTCGGCGAGGAAGGTCAGCAATTCCTGGGCTGGCGGACGGTTCCCACCGACAACAGCTCGCTCGGAGAATCCGCGAAGTCGGCAGAACCCTATGTACGCCAGGTATTTATTGGAGAAGGCGCGGGCATGACGAGCAACCTGGATTTCGAGCGGAAACTGTACGTCATACGTAAATTATCTGAGAACGCTATCAAAGCGTCGCTTTCGCATGCGCCATTTTACTATTCTAGCTTGTCTAGCAGAACGATCGTATATAAAGGGATGTTGACGCCCAAGCAGGTCGACGCCTACTATGTCGAGCTGCAGGACGAGAAAGTGGCTACGGCGCTGGCGCTGGTGCACTCCCGTTTCAGCACGAACACGTTCCCGAGCTGGGAGCGCGCGCATCCGTACCGCTATTTGATTCATAACGGCGAAATCAACACGTTGCGCGGCAACGTGAACTGGATGTACGCACGTCAGGCGATGTGCGATTCGGAGCTGTTCGGCGAAGATTTCAAACGTATTCTTCCTATTATTGATACGGATGGCTCGGACTCGCAAATGTTCGATAATACGCTCGAATTTCTCATGCTCTCCGGGCGTTCGCTTCCTCATGCGGCCATGATGATGGTTCCTGAGCCATGGTCCAAGCATGAGTCGATGGACGATGCCAAGAAGGCGTTCTATGAGTATCACAGCACGCTCATGGAGCCATGGGATGGCCCGGCGGCCATCGCGTTCACGGACGGCAGCCAAATCGGCGCTATTCTGGACCGCAACGGTCTGCGCCCGTCGCGTTATTATGTGACGAAAGACGATCTGATCGTGCTGGCTTCCGAAGTCGGCGTGCTGGACATCGAGCCGGAGCGCGTGCTGTACAAGGATCGCCTCAGACCGGGCCGGATGCTGCTCGTGGATACGGTAGCAGGCCGTATCGTCGCGGATGAGGAGATCAAAAGCGGCATCGCCGGCGAACAGCCGTACCGCGACTGGTTGAACGAGCATCTAATTTCTTTGGAGGAGTTGGAAGACGCCCCGATCGTGCTCGGTTCCGATTATGAAACGGTTCTTCAGCGCCAACAGGCATTCGGCTACACGTTCGAGCAGCTCCGCAAAATTCTGGAGCCTATGGCTAAGACGGGGGTAGACCCGATCGGCTCTATGGGGACGGATGCGCCGCTGGCCGTATTGTCGGACCGTCCGCAGCTGCTGTACAACTACTTCAAGCAATTGTTTGCCCAGGTGACGAATCCGCCGATCGATGCGAACTTCGAGGAAATTATTACGGCGCAGGGTACGACGATCGGACCTGAGCGCAACCTGATCCGGCCTGAGCCGGCAAGCTGCCGCCAGATCCGGCTGACAACGCCGTTCATCACGAATGAAGAGTTGGCGAAGCTGCGCTATATTCAGCGTGACGGCTTCAAGACGGTCACGCTGCCGATTCTGTTCGAAGCGGGGCAAGGAGCAGCCGGCTTGGAGGCGGCGATGCAGGCGCTCTATAACGGAGCGGATCGAGCGATTCAGGATGGCGCTGCGCTGCTCATTCTCTCCGATCGCGGTGTTGACGGCCGCATGGCGCCTATTCCGGCGCTATTGGCTACATCCGGACTGCACCATCACTTGATTCGCCAAGGCACGCGGACGAAGGTCAGCTTGATTGTGGAGTCGGGCGAACCGCGCGAAGTGCATCATTTTGCCTTATTGCTGGGCTATGGAGCCGGCGCAATCAACCCGTATCTCGCTTTGGAGACGCTGGACGATATGATCCGCCGCAATCAGCTTGTCGGCGTGGATCGGGATAAAGCGACATATAACTACCTGAAGGCGGTAACCAAAGGCGTTGTGAAAGTGCTTGCCAAAATGGGCATCTCCACGATTCAAAGCTATCGGGGAGCGCAGATCTTCGAGGCGATCGGACTCAGCCAAGAGCTGGTCGATGCGTATTTCACATGGACATTTACCCCGGTTGGCGGTATAGGTCTCGATGTTGTGGCCAAAGAAGCCGAGCAGCGCCATCACCGTGCTTTCTCGGAGCAGGAGGGGCGCGACAAGGTGCTCGATACCGGCGGCGACTTGCAGTGGCGCAGAGACGGGGAGGATCATCTCTATACGCCGGAGACGGTGCATGCCCTTCAAACGGCGGTGCGCACGAATAATTACGCCATGTACAAGAGCTTCGCGAAGCTGATCAAGCGCGAAGATGAGAAATATATGGCGCTGCGCGGGCTGCTGACGTTCAAAGCGGGGCGCCAGCCGGTTCCGCTCGATGAGGTGGAGCCGGTCGAGTCGATCTTCAAGCGCTTCAAGACGGGAGCCATGTCCTACGGCTCCATCTCGAAGGAAGCGCATGAGACGATCGCGATCGCGATGAACCGCATCGGCGGCAAGAGCAACACCGGCGAGGGCGGCGAGCATCCGGAGCGTTTCACGCCGGATGCGGGCGGCGACCTGCGCCGCAGCGCAATCAAGCAGGTGGCCTCGGGCCGCTTCGGCGTCACCAGCCATTATCTCGTCAATGCCGACGAGATTCAGATCAAGATGGCGCAGGGCGCGAAGCCCGGCGAGGGCGGGCAGCTCCCGGGCACCAAGGTGTACCCTTGGGTGGCCGAGGTTCGCGGCGTTACGCCGGGGGTAGGCTTGATTTCGCCTCCGCCGCATCATGATATATATTCGATCGAGGATCTCGCTGAGCTGATCCACGATCTCAAGAATGCCAACCCGCGCGCCCGGATCAGCGTCAAGCTCGTCTCCGAAGTGGGCGTCGGCACGATCGCGGCCGGCGTTGCCAAGGGGAAGGCGGACGTTGTGCTAATCTCCGGCTACGACGGGGGGACGGGCGCGTCGCCGCAGACGAGCATCCGTCACGCCGGACTGCCGTGGGAGCTCGGTCTGGCGGAGACGCATCAGACGCTCGTGCTGAACAATCTGCGCAGCCGGATTACGGTAGAGACGGACGGCAAGCTGATGACGGGACGCGACGTCGTCGTAGCTGCGCTGCTGGGCGCCGAAGAATTCGGCTTCGCGACGACGCCGCTGATTACGATCGGCTGCGTGATGATGCGCGTGTGTCACCTGGATACATGTCCGGTCGGCGTTGCCACGCAGAATCCGGAGCTGCGTAAGAAATTCGCCGGCGATCCGCAGCATCTCGTCAACTTCATGACCTTCATCGCGCAGGATGTGCGTGAGTTAATGGCCGAGCTCGGCTTCCGCACCATCGAGGAAATGGTTGGACGCACGGACGTGCTGGAATCCAAGCAGGCTGTCGCTCACTGGAAAGCGAAGGGCGTCGACCTTGCACCTCTGCTGCATCAGCCGGACGTCGGCGAAGACGTGGGCCGCTTCTGCCAGATTGCGCAGGACCACCGCTTGGACCACTCCTTGGATATGACGAAGCTGCTGGAGCTCTGCGAGCCGGCGATTGAACGCAAGGAGCATGTGCATGCGATTCTGCCGATCGCCAACACGAACCGTGTCGTCGGCACGATTGTCGGGAGCGAAGTGACGCGCCGCCACGGCGCGGACGGACTGCCGCACGATACGATCCGTCTGCACTTTAACGGCTCCGCCGGTCAAAGCTTCGGTGCTTTCGTGCCGAAGGGGATGACGCTGTCCCTGGAGGGAGACGCCAACGACTATGTGGGCAAGGGATTATCCGGCGGCAAGCTGGTTATTTTCCCGCCGTCTGAGGCTTCTTTCGTACCGGAGGAGAACGTGATTATCGGGAATACGGCGTTCTACGGCGCCACGGACGGCGATGCCTATATCCGGGGGATTGCGGGCGAACGCTTCTGCGTGAGAAACAGCGGCGTGCGTGCGGTTGTCGAGGGCGTCGGCGACCACGGCTGCGAGTATATGACAGGCGGGCGCGTCGTCGTTCTCGGCTCCACAGGCCGCAACTTTGCCGCCGGGATGTCCGGAGGCATCGCGTACGTGCTGGATGAGAAAGGCGATTTCGCCGACAAGGTGAACAAAGAGATGATTCTTCTTGAGCAGGTAGAGGAAGCATTTGAAATGAACGAGCTGAGAACGATGATTCAGCATCATGCGACATTTACGGATAGCAGCGTGGCCCACCGCGTCATTCAGCACTGGGATGAATACGTTTGGAAGTTCGTGAAGGTGATTCCGAAGGACTACAAGCGGATGTTTGATGCCATCGAGAAGGTGAAGCGCTCCGGACTTGGCCAGCAGGAAGCGATCATGGTTGCTTTCGAGGCGAATATGCGGGATGTTTCCCGTGTTGGCGGAAACTAACGAATCAGATCAGGCTTATGACGCAAGCTTTGCTGAAGCAAAGCTTATAGGAGGGACTATACGTTCATGGGTAAACCAACCGGTTTTATAGAGCATCGCCGTGAAGTGGCGGCTGAAGCCCAACCGCTGACTCGAATCGGCCATTGGAAAGAATTCGCGACGCCGCTGACGGATGATAAATTGCAGACGCAAGGGTCTAGATGTATGGATTGCGGCATTCCGTTCTGCCACACGGGAGCCATGATTAGCGGCATGGCCGCCGGCTGTCCGGTGAATAACCTCATTCCCGAGTGGAATGATCTGGTATATCGCGGGCAATGGCGGGAAGCGTTGGATCGTCTGCACAAGACGAACAACTTCCCGGAGTTTACAGGCCGCGTGTGCCCGGCGCCATGCGAGGGCTCCTGTACGGTGGGCTTGAAGGACACGCCGGTAACGATCAAAAGCATTGAGAAGGCGATTATCGACAAAGGCTTCGCCGAAGGCTGGATCAAGCCGGAGCCGCCGGAAGTTCGCACGGGGAAGAAGGTGGCCGTGGTCGGCTCGGGGCCTTCCGGACTCGCTGCCGCCGCGCAGCTGAACAAAGCCGGACACTGGGTCACCGTCTTCGAGCGCGCCGATCGCGTGGGCGGACTGCTCATGTACGGCATCCCGAATATGAAGCTGGACAAAGCGTATGTCCAGCGCCGGGTAGACCTGCTTGAAGCGGAAGGGATTACGTTCATCACCGGCGCTCACGTCGGTGTGAACTATCCGATCGAGAAGCTTCAAGAAGAGTTCGACGCTATCGTGCTGTGCGGCGGAGCGACTAAGGGCCGCGACCTTCCGATCGAAGGGCGCGAGCTCCGCGGCATCCATCTGGCGATGGAATTCCTGGGCAAGAATACGAAGAGCTTGCTGGATTCCGAGCACGCCGATGGCGAGTTCATCTCGGCGGAGGGCAAGGATGTCATCGTCATCGGCGGCGGCGATACGGGAACGGACTGCGTGGGCACGTCTTTGCGCCATAAGTGCAAGAGCGTGACGCAGTTCGAGATCATGCCGAAGGCGCCGGAGACGCGTCAGGCGAACAATCCTTGGCCGGAGTGGCCGAAGGTGCTGAAGGTCGACTACGGCCAGCAGGAAGCGGCGGCGGTGCAGGGCGAGGATCCGCGGACGTACTTAATTAACACGAAGAAATTCGTGGGAGATGAGGACGGCAATCTGAAGGAGCTGCATACGGTGCTGATCGAGTGGCAGAGGAACGAGAAAGGCGCGTTCGTTCCGGTGGAAGTGCCGGGCAGCGAGAAAGTGTATCCGGCGCAGTTGGTATTGATCGCGATGGGCTTCACAGGACCGGAGAACACGGTGCTGGATCAGCTTGGCGTTGTCCAGGATGAGCGCTCCAATGCGAAAGCCGAGTACGGCAAATTCGCCACAAACGTGGAAGGCGTGTTTGCCGCCGGCGACATGCGCCGCGGACAGAGCCTTGTCGTTTGGGCAATTAACGAGGGGCGCGCAGCGGCCCGTGAGGTTGACCGGTATTTGATGGGAACGTCGAATTTACCATAAATAAGGAAAACCCCAAACCAGATTTGCTGGCTTGGGGTTTTTTGGCAGCTTTCAGGGTGTTTGAACGATGGCTGTATTTCTCGCCGTGTTACTGGAACCGCCGTATTGCCGGCACGCACAGCACGCCCCCTACGATGACTAGGCCGAGCAGGGCGAAAAGGGTGATCGTGATGGTACCCCCAATTTGATCGGCGATCCAGCCCACTAGCGCATAGCTCAACGGCAGCAGGGCGAAAGAGCCAAGCAGATCCAGACTGACCACCCGCCCGAAAGCTTCCGGAGGGACAAGCTCCTGCAGGCTGGTCTCCCAGATCAGGCCGAAGATCATGAGCCCGAAGCCTTCGATCGCCATGAGCAGCGAGAGCAGAACGGGCGAAGCTGTGAAAGGCATGGCCAGCAGCGCAGCACCGCTCAGAATGACAGCGCCGTAGGCCAATATGCCCCGGTGCAGCCACTGCGTTCGCGACCCGAAAATAACGGCGGCGGTAATGGCACCAGCCCCTGAGCAGGTGATCCCGATCCCGTATATGAGCGGATCAAGTCCTAGATGGACCTTGAACAGCCATGGAACAAGGATGACAATAATACCGTTGTAGCAAATGTTGACGAAGCAGAAGGCCAGAATCGTAATCCAAAGCCACGGATGTCCTTTGAGGATGGTCACTCCCTCCAGCAGTTCCCGCTTCCACGAGAAGGAGGCGTTCGATTGGACGGCTTCATGCTTGGATTTTAACTTATATAACGATTTTTTCACAAGCAGCAGCAGGCACAGATAGGAGATTAAATAGGTTAGCGCATCCAAACCGAACCCGTAGCTGGCGGATACCGTTGAAACGATAAGTCCGCCGAGGACCGGTCCGATAATCCGGACGCCTTGATGGCTCATTTGGGTCAGGGCGTTAGCCGCATTGCGGATATCCGCTGTGAACACTGTTGCTCGCACGGCGGAATAGGCCGGATGAAACAGCCCTTCCATCAGACCGTACATGGCGACCAGTCCGAAAAGCACGGTTATGGACAAGGCCCCGGTGAAGATAAGCGCTGCAATCGCCAACATGACGATGAACCGAACGATGTCCGTAAGCATCATGATCCTGACGCGATCATACCGGTCTACAATCCATCCCGACAGGGGAAGCATGAGGACGTAGGGCAGCATGTAAGCGGTCATGACCAGACCCATCATGGTCGTCGAGCCGGTGATGGAATAAACGACCATGGGTAAAATAACGGTTGTGACCGAGCCGCCCAGCATGGATATCAATTGGCTGAGCCATATATAAGGGAAGGCACGCGACTTCGCGAAAGGAATGAGGAACTGCTCCAGCATGCGCGGCTTCTTCCGGATCGGAGCTTCAATGTGCATGGGAAGCGCACTCCTTCAGGATCGAATCCTAGGTTTAGTCGAATATGAATAATGAATAAGCCCAAGGATAGTGGATGCGTCTATGGAAGTCAATGGGGTGGTCGATATTCATCACGGGTCCGCAGTTGAAAAGATTCAGATAAAGGTGAACATTTCTTCAACTTCATGTACAATAGGATGAAGTAAGCGGCAGCCGGGGAAGGCTGCATGAAACGGAAATGGAGGGTGCACATGAAGAAAGAGAAGCTCATGACGCCTGCAGAGCTGAGTGCGCTGCTTGCAGAGAATGGCGAGGACTCTCTTGAGTTTGACGCAGATGAACCGCTCGGAGAACGGCATGTGATGGCTTTGCAGAAAGCTGTCAGACTGCTTGCAGCGCAGGTGGCGGATCTGCAGGCTCAGCTTCATGAGCACCTTGAAATCCATACGAAGCAGGAAGAGTACTTGATGCGGCAGATGAAGCATCAGATGGAAAACAAGCTCTATGAGCAGATCATCCATCGGGTTACGGGCAGGCAGGAGGACGCGCAGGCAGACGCGGAGCGGGTGGTCATACAGGGGATACATGAGGCTCCGTTCACCTCATTGACGCTCATGGGCGAGGGTCAGACTGTCGAGGAGCCGCAGCCGACGTATTCCCGAGTGAAAAGCTACCGGAAGATTCGCAAAAGGAAAAAGGGCTTCCTGGAGAGGCTCTTTGAATAGCCAGGGCGAGCTGGCAGAAGCGGAAATGCAGTGCGCTATTCGAGGGAAACAGCTGCAATTTGGGTAATCGAGAGGAAATATTGTTCGCTATTCCCTCGAGTTAGGTCCAAAATGCAGTGCTGCGTAACGAATAAGGTACTGTATTTCCATATGGGGCTTCGGACAGCGGAGTTAGCGTAGATAAGGTCGTGTCATTCCGCCATGGTGCGGTTGTGGTCGAAAGGACCTGGTACCTAAATATGCCCAAAAAAGCGGTGCAAGATGAGCTAGGGCTCATCCTGCACCGCTTCTTCGGTCTTACAGCATTCCTTCCTCGTGAGCCTTCTTGGAAGCTTGCACGCGGTCGCGGACGTCCATCTTGGAGTAGATGCTGGAAATATAATTTTTGACGGTTCCTTCGGAGAGGAACAGCTTCTCGGCGATTTCCTTATTGTTGAGGCCGTCGGCGATGCACTGCAGCACCTGCACCTCGCGCTCGCTGAGCCCGTAGGCGTCGGTGCGCGAAGCCTCCTCGCCCGCCGGCTTCGCCTCGGCATCGCGCGATGACGGTTCGGCGGCGCCTCTGGCCTGCTCAACGAGCATGCGTGCGATATCCTGCGGGATGAGGGTGCCGCCTTGATGCACCCACTTGATGCCGGCCGCCAAATCCTTCGGATGGATCGCTTTGAGCAGATATCCCTCGGCTCCGGCGCCCAACGCGTCCACGACATAGGTAATCTCCTGGAAAGTCGTCAGGATGATGACGCGCGTTTGCGGCCAAGCCGCTTTGATCTGACGGGTAGCTTCGACGCCGTCCATCACGGGCATGTGGATGTCCATCAGGACGACATCCGGGCGATGCTCTTCGCACTGCTGGAGGGCGATGCGGCCGTTCTCGGCCAAGCCCACGACGTCGATGTCCGGGTCCATCCCCAGCACGATGTGGAGGCTTTCTCTTATTAAATCCTGATCATCGACCAGGAGCAGTTTCAGCGGTGTTTGACTCACGCGGGTTCCTCCTATGCATGATAAGCATGTGTATCCATATTGTACCACCGTGTACCACCGCCCGCTAGCCGTGCTAAAGCGCATGGATTCAAGCTAGGGGGCAGCATCGCGATAGCGGCGTGCCAACAGGTAAGGCTCAAATCGACGGCAGGCGCTTGGCGGGAATGGAGCATTCCACGATCGTCCCTTGCCCGGCGGCTGAGCTGACCTGCAAGGTGCCCTGCAGCGCGAAAATCCGCTCCTGCATCGCATTGATGCCGAAGCCGACTTTGAGCTGGTCCGTCCCGACACCATCGTCTTCGATCCGGATGCCGACCCCGTCACCCTTGTAGCTGAGCGTAACTTCGACCGAGGTGGCACGTCCGTGCCGCTTGGCGTTCGTTAACGATTCCTGCAAGCAGCGTATGAGGGAGAGCTTGGTTTGCTTCGGAATTTCGTATTCTTCGCCGGCCGTCGTGAACCGGATCTGCGTCCCGGTATGCAGGGCGAACTCGTTCGCCAGCCTCGTTAATTGTTGCGAGAGCAGCATATCGCCCTCTTTGGGCACCATCTGATGAATGCTGCGACGGACTTCTTCCAAGCCGTTGCGTGTAACGCCGCGCAGAACGTCCAGCTTCTCTTTGGCATTGTCGGGAGCCGCTTCGATCAGATAAGAGACGGCATCCATGCCCATGATCACGGAGGTGAACGTATGGCCAACCGTGTCGTGCAGCTCGCGCGCCATCCGATTGCGTTCCTCGAGCAGCGTCAGCTGTTCGATTTGGTTGGCGTACTGCTCCAGGGCGTTATTTTGCTCGTGGATGAGCAGGTATTGACGTTGGTTCTCCGCCAGCAGCTTCTCCGTCTTTTCATTTGAAGTAACCACCCGCTGTAAACTTAAACCGATCGCGTAGAACAGCACGGCATTCAGGATGACGCTGAACAATTCGCCGACCCCCATGCCCATGTGAAGGATCAGGAAGTAGGCGACAGGCATGGCGACGAGCGAGATCGGGGCGGCCCACCAGGCATTTTTTCGATCGGTTAGGAATCCGATGACCATTAATGGGCAATTAATAGTAAGGTAAGCGTCTTCTTGCATCCAAGATAGATAGATTTGTAGAGGAATCCCTGTCAGCAGAACGGAAATTGGGTACAGTGTTGTATGGATGTAGTTAGGTCGCCAGAACAGAAACGGCAGGCCGTAGGAAAGCAGCAGGGCACACAGGGTAAGAAAAATGTTGCTATGTTCATTCTCATTCATATGGAGCAGCGCATAGAGCAGGCCAAGCAGTACGGAGCCGGTCAACACGATGAATAATGACCACTCTACACCGTGCCAAGGTCTTCTTTGAATCATAGAGGAACTCCTTTACCGGCGAAATTGTATGAGACCATTGTACATAAGATTTGGATAAAACTATAGTGAGCGCAGTCATATTGTGAGCGTGACGCCGTATGACTCGAAAGAATGAATGACTTGAGTAACTTGAACGACTTGCCTAAGGAGTGAGACAATGACAGCAGCCCAAACGCCGATTGTGCAGATTGAGCATGTAACGAAGCGGATCGGCAGTAAAACGATTATTGACGGTTTAACGTTCGATGTGCCACGGGGCGAAGTTTTCGGCTTTCTTGGACCTAATGGAGCGGGCAAAACGACAACCATTCGCATGATGGTCGGCCTCATGGCGATTACGGAGGGGGATATCCGGATTGGCGGATACTCCATTCGGACGCACTTTGAGAAGGCGATCCGGCATGTCGGCGCGATTGTGGAGAATCCGGAGATGTACAAATTTTTGAGCGGGTATCACAACCTGGTCCATTACGCGCGGATGATCCCGGGTATTGGCGCTGAGCGCATCGGCGAGGTTATTGAACTCGTAGGCATGGAAAACCGTATCTACGATAAGGTGAAGACGTATTCGTTAGGCATGCGCCAAAGGCTAGGCATCGCCCAGGCGCTGCTCCACAAGCCGGACGTGCTCATCCTGGATGAGCCGACGAACGGCCTGGATCCTGCCGGCATACGCGAGCTGCGCGATCATTTGCGCCAACTGACTCGGGAGGAAGGCATCTCCGTTATCGTGTCGAGTCATCTATTGGCCGAGATGGAGCTGATGTGCGACCGGGTCGCCATCATTCAGAACGGCAAACTTGTGGACGTCAGATTGATTCACGGGTATACCCAGACAGAAGGCAAGCTGCATGTCGCATTTGAAATGTCGGCCTCCGATCAAACCAAAGCGTTGGAGCTGGCGGCCGCTCAGGCCGTGCAAGCCGAAGCGTCCGATGGCGGACCGGTCCTCCTGCTGGATCGCGAAGAAACGGCGCTTTGGAACAAACGGTTCGTTGAAGCCGGGCTGGCCGTGTATGGGATTCGTGCGGCGAAGAAATCGCTGGAGGATCAATTTTTAGAGATGACGGGAAGTGACCCGATTGCTTAATTTAATAATGAATGAACAGATGAAAATTTACCGCAGGCTGCGGACGTGGATACTGGGGCTGCTGCTTATCGTGATCGTCGTTCTGGCCGCTCTGGTTTCACACCCGGGGGCGGACGCGAGCTCGCAAGAGAATTGGAAAGCCCAGGCAGCGGATACAATCGAGCATAACAAGAGGGAGCTTGAGAACAACGATATTCCGGAGAAGTTCAGACAGCAATTGAAGGAAGAGTTAGCGATTCAGGAGTATAGGCTGGCGCATAACTACCCTCCGACGGAGAATACGTTATGGGGCGGCGCCCTGCGGGCCTCGGGGATGATCGTACTCGTGACGCTGTTTACCGTCATTATTGCAGGCGACATGGTCGCCGGCGAGTTCACGTGGGGGACGATCAAGCTGCTGTTGATACGTCCGGCCAGCCGGGCGAAGATTCTGCTATCCAAGTATGTGACCACGCTGCTTTTTGCCGCCACATTATTGGTTGTCATGTTTATTGCGTCGCTTATCGTGAATGGCTTTCTTTACGGGTTTCAAAATTTCGGTCTACCGCATTTGAGCGCCGATGCCGGCGGGCAAGTTCATGAAAGCAGCATGCTGGGGTTCACGTTCGCCACATACGGACTGAAGCTGATTGAACTCGTTATGATCGTCACGTTAGCTTTCATGATTTCGACCGTATTCCGAAGCGCTTCCTTGGCGATCGGGCTCAGCATTTTTATTATGTTTGCCGGACAGGTCATCGCTATGCTGCTGCTTCGCTATCCTTGGGGCAAATATTTCCTGTTCGCCAACACGGATCTGACACCTTATCTGGAAGGTCAGCCTCTGGCGGAAGGGATGTCGCTCGGCTTCTCGGTTACGGTGCTCGTGTGCTACTTCGTTGTGTTTAATCTGCTTTCTTGGGAAATATTCCGCCGGCGCGACGTAGCGGCATAAGACTACCACACGGCGGGCAGGGATGCTCCTCGCCCTACATGCTATTTGGACAATGGAATAACAGGAGTTTTTCCGTTTATTTTCGGTTCGGCTACTCGCCCCTGCTAAATAGCTGGCTCGGCTGAGTAACAGCAGGAAAAACTCCTGTTATTTCTGTGTTCCATCGCGGCTTCTAAACGTTTAACTGGAAATCATCACGTTAATTCAAGCGAAATTCCCCCTTTGAAGGGGGCGAGAGGGCTGATTAACGGGAGAAATTCCAGTAACTTCGCTCCAACCGCTCATTTCACCGAAATTAACAGGAGGATTTCCTGTTAAGAGCACCCGACTCTGTCAAGCCAATCCATACAAAAAGACGATTCCCAAGGCTGCATATCTGCATCCGGGAATCGTCTTTTTCATTTATTTGGCAATATACGTTTGAATCGTCGATGGAACTTCCTGCAAGGAGCCGAGCTGAAAGAAGGCGCCTTGTGGCGTTATGTCAATCGTTCCCGTATTGTAGGCCCAATCCTGCTCCACGGGAATGTGGATGGAATGGATACCGGCATGCAGGGCTGGCAATACATCGGTTTTGACCGAGTTGCCGATCATCCAAGTATGTTGGCGGTCGAAGCCTTGCTCGAGCATGATCGTTTCCATGAATTCCTTCGTTTTGTGCACGGTGACGAAGATTCTGTCGTGGAAGTAGGTGTCTAGGCTCAGATCACGGACTTTCTTCATCTGAATCGAAGCATCGCCGCCGGTGTACAGGTACAGCCGGTGTCCGGCCTGCTGCAGCTGCTCGAGCGTTTCGTTCATCTGCGGGTAAGGCTCTACCGTGTACTCATAGACCGTATGGCCGAGCTGCATGAGCCAGGATTCTTCTTTGGCACTTCTCTGCCGGTTGAACCGCTCGCTGAACCATTGGTAAGTCTCAACGAACGATTGCGGAAAACGATCGGGCATGAAGCCGTGAATATGGATGCCCGCAAGATCGATCTGCAGCTGCTTCTGTTTGATGTCCTGTGCGGCTAGCCCGTGCCCGGCGAACCAAGTGAGCATGAGATCGACGAATTGGTCGATCACAACGTCGAAATATTTATTGCAGTGCACTAACGTATCATCAAGATCAAAGAGTATCGATTGTTCTCTCATAGGCGTGTTCTCCTGCATCAGTTAGAAATGAGTGTCCAACTATTATACCATGCAAGAATCGCATCTCCTAGGGGCGTTTTCATTTCGTTTTCAAAACAGTACCCATCCATGCTGCTCCTGTCTCGTCCCATAAGTTCATCCCATACGTTCGTTACATGGCGATAGTATTGCCTTTATAAGCACCACCGGCGGGTGCCGGCGCAGGCGGATTGATGGTATCCAGATCTCCTGTTGGCTGGGGAGCTGCCGCCGGTTGGGCCGCTTCCATCTTGCTGTTCCCCTGGAAGAGCCCGCCTTCTTCGATGATGAAGGAAGCGGCGCTAATGTTGCCGTACAGGGAGCCTGTTGATGTAATCGTTAATTTGCCCTTCGTTGTCACATTGCCATGCACATTGCCGGCCAGAATGACATCCCTGGCGGAAATGTTGGATTTCACGACACCGCGTTCCCCAATGATGACGTCGCCGGCGCAATCGATATCTCCAGTAATGCCGCCTTCAATGCGAATGCTCGCTTCGGATTTAATGCGTCCTTCGAAGGTGGTTCCTTCGCCAATCAACGTATCTGTCGTATTCGGATTTATCAGGTTTTTCTTCCCTTTAAACATGGTGTCTAGTCATCCTTTCGATTCGCTTTAAGATAGGGTTTAGGATCGATGCTTTCCCCGTTTTTGAGAACTTCATAGTGAAGGTGTGGCCCGGTGCTGCGGCCCGTGGAGCCTACCAAGCCGATCGTACTTCCTTTGGCTACGGATTCCCCATTGTTGACGAGTATTTTATTTAAATGCATATACCAAGTGCGCAAACCCTTGGAATGCTCGATGACGATGTTATTGCCGTGATAGATGTCTTTGCCGGTACTGACGACTTTCCCATCGGCAGTTGCGAAGACGGGATCGTTCTCCCTGGCGCCGAAATCAATGCCCGAATGAAAGCTCGGGCGGCGGGTGAAAGGATCCGTTCGATACCCGAACGTCGAAGTGACGATCTTGGTGTTCGTCGGGAAGAGCGTCGGCGTGATCGCGAGCAGGTGCTGTTTGTCGGCAACCTTCTGCTTCGTTTCGGTTAAGCTCGTTTGCAGCTCTTTCACTTCGGTATGCAAGGCGGTGAAGGAGGCTAACGTTTGCTCGCCAAGCTTCATTATCGCTTCCTGCGAAGCGGGGTTTGGGCCACCGCCAATACCGCTCGCGAGAGGGGATGCCTGCTCCTGAACGGTTTTGTCCGGCTGCCCCGAGTCAGCACTGGCAACGGCTTTGCCGGTTGCGCTGGCATCCAGCCCGGCAATCGATTTGAGATCATTTTCGAATTTCTTCATTTCTTCCACTTGCGTTTTCATTTGCTCGGCTTGCTGGGAGAGCTGAATCACTTCATTCTGCAGTTCTTCAATGGCTTTATCCTTGGAGGTTAACGTTTCGTTCCATTGCTGGCTTGCTCCGCTTAACTTGGCCTGCAGAGCACTGGCTTTCTGCACGGTTCGAGCGTGTACGGCGTATGTAATTATCATAATAAGGAGCAGCAGAGCGAAACATGCTGCAGCGGTATAAGCGAATAAATGGGGTACTCGAAACCTGACGACGGATTGATTGGCATCGGGAATGATGACCAGCGTCAGTTTTTTTGGCTTCCATTTGAGCTTCATAACGGCAAACTAGTCTCCTTGTCGTGGTTTAATTTGGTAATGGTGTCATTCGTCATATTCCGTCAAAAACCTTCCTTATACCTAATGGTCCTACATAAAATGAGTCTAAAGTAGGAAGGAATCGTGTCGGATATAATCGAATCTTCTTTACAATTACAGGAAAGACTCAGATTTGGAGTGGAGAACGCATGGTTAAGCTAGCAGGTATTGATATTGGTAACGACAGTATCAAGCTCGTATTGGATGGTTCCAGGGAACCGCTTGTCATCCCGAATATAATCGCCCCGGGGTACGAAAGGCATATTTTGCAGGAAGAAGATTCCCCATGGAAAGCGCTCGATGTCATGATTTACAGTCCGTCACTTGCCCAGAGAAACCAGCGCTACTTCGTCGGACAGCTTGCGCTGGAGCACGAAGATAATCTGGAATTGGAAGACACCGACAATAAAGCGGTTTCGGATCAATCGCTGATCGTTGCGCTCACGGCACTGGCCTATCAAGGTCTTGCAGCGCAAGCCTTCAACAGCGGCTACGGCAATGTGGACGAAGTCGAATATACGCTGGGAACGGGTCTGCCGGTCCGCGCCTTCGCTAAGTACAGTCAGCTATTCGAACAGAGGCTGCTTGGCGAGCATGAAGTGACTTTCCTCTCCACACCGCAATTCCGGAACCGCAAAATCAAAGTCATTGTACGCAAGGTCGCAGTCTCCATCGAAGGAGCCGCCGCCATTTTCCATTTGGCTACGCACGACAGTCTGCAAGTCAAGGACGAAGAAATATACAACGGCTGCATCGGTGTCTGCGAGATCGGCGCCTTGACTACCGACTTCCCGGTGATCAAGCGGATGGCGATTGACAACCATTTCAGCCATGGCGAGCAGATCGGGATTGCCACGTACCTCGACGCGATCATTCGCGATGTGGAAGATGCGTACGGCTACGTATTTCCCAGCCGCGCGAAGCTCGTGCAGCGGATCAAAAGCCGGGACTTCACCGTCCAACAGCTAGGCGAAGGCCAAGTCGACATCCGGTCGATCGTTGATCAGCATTTCCGCCGCGCTGCGTCGCGGATGATCGAGATGATTAAAAAGCGGTGGCGCAAGTACCCGGATATCCAATGCTTCTATGTCATCGGAGGGGGCGCTTCGGCCTTAAGGCCATATATCCAGGAAGCGGCCGGCTCGCTCAAGTTACGGTTCGCGAATGAAAGTGAATTTCTGAATATGTACGGTTACCTGAAAGTGGCCAAAAGCCGGCTTCATCAGAACGTACCCGTCTAATCGGCAGCAAGCACCTGTTTTACGGGTGCTTTTTTATTTACTCGCTTCCGCTTGCTTCAGCAGACTCACCTCCATATAAGTTGTTAACGTGGTGAGTATCATGCAGATCGCGAAAATAACCGCACAGATCGTTCCGATGGTGGAATGATACCTGCTGAAGATGAACCCTGTCAGTAAGCAAAAGGTTGCCAACGCAACGAGCGTATTGCCAAACCAAAGCCATTGTTTATACGAGTAGCGCTGACTGAGCTTGCCCATCTTTTGGGACGGCCGCACGGCGGGAGGCTGTCCATCTGAGGCAAGATGGCCTGCCGAAGGATCCTTTTTCTTTTTCCGGGCAACGGCAACAGTGAGAATAATCATGACCAAAGGCTGGTAGGCAAGCACAATGATCGGAGCGCTGTAATTCGAGAAGGTCAGCAGCTCCGTCGTGCTTTTGAATGATAAATATGTCGTAATCATCATGAACAGCGCAACCGGCTTATTGATGGTCGGGTAGTTGCGCTTATCCATCATGGAGCTGATTCCTAGGAGCAGCGCCATGTAGATCGCGATGATTTTGCAAGAGATGGTCGGATACCAGATCATGAGGATGATGAGGTCCACACGATCAAGGAAGTCTGTAACGTGAATCGTTTGAACGAGATTATACAAGGGATACAGGAAATTCCCCGGCATCTTGGGCCCTAGCACGACAAGAATTAAGAAGATGGACAGCGTCAGCAGGAAAATGCCAAGCAGTGCTCCGTGCCGAATGGATGAACGGACTTGATTGGAGTTATATATCATATGCAGGAAGGCGCCAAGGATAAAGATATCTCCAGCGCTTCCGATTGTGAGCAAGGAGCTGACGGCGACATGCTGGATGGGCATGGTCATAGCCGGTGTCACAAGCCGGAAATAAAATTCGTTGGATAGCAAGAGCGGCATCATAAGAACGGTTATGACGAATAGCGGGTAGAACAAGTCATTCACCCGGGCGATGACCTCCACGCTGCTCTTGCCGAAGTAGATGAGCAGCAGACAGGGCAGCAGGATCAAGATCTCAAGCGGCGTATTATGCAGCAGCAGCGTTGTACTGAACCTCGAAACGGACGATATGTCGCGGATGACGATTTGCCAGAAATGAAACAGCATGATCAAATTAATGACCGTGCCGCCGAACCGGCCGAGCACCTCTTTCGATATTTCGAAAATATGCTTTTGCGGATATACCTTCGTCATATAGGCGAAAAAGCTGGCAACCCCAAATACATAGAAAACCGAAAGCAAGTAGCTGTACCAGGAGTCCATCTGGGAAATTCGGATCAGCACGTTCTGCAAGGTAAGGACCCCGCCGCTTGTGATAACCGAAGAAGCCAGCCAGGAAAACTGCCGCTGATTAATGACTTGTTTTGTATCCATGGAATATGAAACCGCCTTTTATCATTAGATCCTTAAGCCTTCAGATGCCCATCATCCGCGCGAACCATGGCGATACTGTATGAATGAAGAATCGCGAAGGCATTGGAATTTTCCAATGCAGATATTTGCTGATGAAGAGGCCTAAGGTTATGCAGGTGAATAACCCGTAGGTCAGTTTGATCACGCCCGTCTCTTGCCTAAGCATTCGGCGGTCGATGAGCAGTGAACCGGCTAGCGTGCTCAGGAAGCTGAGCATGAAGATGCCGTCCATATCGCAAGTCAGATCCCTTCTTCAATGACATTTTTGTTAATCAACCCGGTTTCCGGTATCGAGGCGTTCACGTGCAAGCGAAATTCCGCCTCTTTGAAATAAGTATCCCAATTCGCTTCGACCCGCTTATACCATTCGTTAGGGTGACTCCGCCAAACGATTAACCCCAGCTGCGCGGAATCCGTGCCTTCCTTCTGCATCTGCTTCACGGCAGCTTGAATGGATTCGCTGATCTGCTTGGCAAGATCCCGCTCTACCTTCCGCATCACCTCCGCCTTGTTCAGATCCAGCACGGAGAAGTTCTCCCGAACCGAACCGCTCGCATCGATGATCACATCGAAGATCACTTTATCGCTTTGAAGCTTCGGTTTGATCTGTACCTGCCCCTTGGTCACCAGGATGGAAATGTCTTTGCCTCCCTCCGCCGGAAAGGTCAGGAGATGCTCCTTCACCTGATTGCGGAGCCACATGATCCCCTGGGATTCTTTCTTCTGGTAAATGCCGATGAGTCGATCGCCTTTGAACTGCCCGTAACCCATCATTTGAATCTCGCTGGAAGGTTTCTTGGAACCCTCCGACTCCTTACGTACCAGGTAGGTTAAGATCGGGTCGCTCTTGAAGCTTAACGTCATGCCGATATCTTTGGTCGAGGTGGCCATCGATTGCCGGGATTTCGTCAGCTCCCGGATGACCTCAGCCGGGAACCGCTCGAATTTGGGCTCGGCGTTCAGCAAGTCGTAGCCTTTGCCTTTGGTAATGACCAAGAAAGACGTCATCCGGCTTTCGGGCGTGCGGGGGACCGTATCGAATAAAACGGCAATGCCTTTCTTGGCGAGGGCCTCTCCGATCACAATCGTCCGCCGGTGGGAAAGAAACAAGCGCCGTGACATGCGCATCTGCAGTTTGGAAGTCGCTTCTCGCATCGTGACTCCGACTTCGGAATCAATGTAGTAGCTCTTGCCTCCCGAGGTCCCTCCGCCGCCCCCGCTGGCTCCGCCCATGGAGCCGGGAAGCGGCAGCAAGTAGGATACACGGTATCTGCCGTCTTCTTCCAGATCGACGGAGGATGTGAGAACGAAGGCGATATCGTTCGTTTCCGTCCGGTCCCAACAACCGGTCAACAGCAATGGGAGAAGCAAGAGGATCAAGGTGAGCAAGCTTAGCCGCTTAGGATGAACCATTTTGATTGCCCTCCTCGCTGGAATGGTGCACATGCTGAATGGAGCTTCCGTCTAGGCCTCCGTCCTGCATAATTTGCTGGGACAGCTTGTCGTCCATGCGCTGCTTGTCTTGAATCGACATGAATTCAGGGCGCTTCTCCAGCTGCCACCATGGGGCGCGCATGAAGACGTCCTTGATATCGCCGGAGGACAGCGGTCCGATCGGCGATAAGTACGGAACGCCGAAGGAGCGCAGATTCGCCATATGGCCGATCAGAATCATGAGCGAGAAGAAGATGCCATAGAAGCCGAATACCGACCCCGCCATCAGGATGGGGAAGCGCAGCATCCGAATGGCGATCGCACCGTTGAAGCGCGGAATCGTGAAAGAGGCGATTCCTGTGATCGAAACGACGATAACCATCGGGGCTGATACGATACCGGCTTGGACGGCTGCTTGTCCGACGACGAGCGCCCCCAAGATGGAAACGGCGGAGCCGACCGCCTTAGGCAGCCGAATGCCCGCTTCCCTTAACGCTTCGAATGTGATCTCCATGATGAAGGCTTCGACGACAGCGGGAAACGGAATGGCTTCCCGCGAGGCCGCGACACTGAGCATCAGCGTCGTCGGCAGCAGCTCTTGATGGAACGTCGTGATGGCGACATAGAGTGCCGGTGTCGTTAACGATAAGAAAACGAAGACGTACCTCAGGATGCGCAGCAGCGAGCCGATCTGGAACCGCTCATAATAGTCCTCGCTCGTCTGCATCGTCTGAATGAAGACGAACGGGACGATAAGCACGAACGGCGTTCCGTCCGTAATGATGGCTACCCGTCCTTGCATAAGTGCGGCGGCCACAACGTCAGGACGCTCCGTATTCTGCATCTGCGGGAACGGAGAGTAGGCATTGTCTTGAATCATCTCCTCGATCATGCCGGACTCCAGAATGGCATCGATCTTGATCAGCTCGAGCCGCTTCACAACTTCCTCGACCAGAGAGGGCGTAGCCAGATCGTCCATATAGCACACGACGACATTGGTGTTGCTTTCTTTGCCGATGCACATGGACTTCATCTTGAGCCTCGGCGTCTTGATCTTCCTGCGGATCATCGAGGTGTTCGTGCGGATGCTCTCCACGAACCCTTCCTTCGGTCCGCGCACGACGGTCTCCGTCTCCGGCTCTCCGACGGAGCGTTTCTCCGTTCCGCGAATGCCCAGCAGGATCGCCTTGGCGTTGCCTTCTACGAGCAGGGCGACGTCACCGCCAAGCACGGATACGAGCAGGTCCCCGTAATTGTCGGAGACCTGCGTCTGGGACACGGGCAGAATCGCGCCGACGATGCGTTCAATGGCGGTTTCGCCGCCACCCAGCAGCATCAGCGATTTCATCGTTTCGTTGAGCAGTTGGGTGTTCGTGAGCCCGTCGACGAACAGCAGCAGCGCGGGAATGTTCGGCTCGATTTCGAATTCGCGGACGACGACGTCGGAGCAGTCCTGGAAAATGGTTTTGATGAAGGCATGATTGTCATCCAGGAGCAAGGAGAGCGGCGTTTTCTTCAGCTCATCAATGAAATGATAATCCAGCGAATCCTGAAGACCCGCCGATTCATTGCCGCCATCTTCCTGCTTGTCGGATGGGCGCTTGCGCAGGATGCTCTTCATCAAGGGATTGGATGTTTTGGCCAAGCGATTGGCACCTCCTGCCAGGCAGCGGAATGAAGATCATAAGAATGCGAATATTATTCTCTGCGAAATGAAGGATTTTATTACGAAACTTGGAAAATTTTATTCCGCTCCTCTGTCGGCGGCGTGTGAGTATAGCGGAGAAGGCGTTGGCAAAAGCTAACGGGACAAGGCACAAGGGACGATACGCACCTTGTGGCGGTAGAGGGGATGGAACCATGATTTGGGTTGTATGTATACTGCTGCTTTTCATATTTCAGACGGCCACGATCCTGATTGGGGAATACAAACGACCGGCCAAGACGGTGGCGTGGCTGTTCGTTCTATTTATTTTTCCGATTATCGGATTCATCATGTACTATTTCTTGGCGAAGGAATACACGCAGCGCAAAATCGTACGGCGCAAAGGGCGGCGTAGAGTAACGGAAATCAAGCATCAATGGGTTGGCTGGAGCCGGCAAGATGAGGCTCGGAATGAGCTCGTCTATCCGCTCTACGAGGATTCCCGCTTGTTCGGGCTGCTGCACAATATTCCGGGATCGTCCATTTCGCCGCACAACCGGGTCGAAGTGCTGACCAACGCGGATGTGACCTATACAGCTATGCTGGAAGCGATAGAGAAGGCGAAGCGGCATATCCACTTCGAGTTTTATACGATCAGGCATGATGAAACGGGGAAAAGATTTCAAGAGGCATTGATCCGCAAAGCGCAAGAAGGCGTCAAGGTCAGAGTCATTTATGATGGAATCGGTTCCTATACGCTCTCAAATGCATACATAAACAGATTTAAAGAAGCGGGCATTGAGGTATACCCGTTCCTGAGACCGCTGATCGCCTTCTTCGATAAACGGATGAACTACCGCAATCACCGTAAAATCGTCGTCATCGACGGCTTGGTCGGCTTTGTCGGGGGCATCAATATCGGTGACGAATATGTGGGAGCCGATCCGAAGCTGGGCTTCTGGCGGGATACGCACTTGAAGCTGTGCGGCGACTCCGTTTATTATTTGCAGCAGACATTCATGACCGACTGGCTGTTCGTTAGCGGGCAGCGAATTGTTGACGCATCCATGTTTCCCGAGCACCATGTGCCCAAAGGGTCTTTGGTGCAGGTCATTTCAAGCGGTCCTGACGCGTATTGGGATGCGATTCAGGAGATGTTTTTCGCAGGGATCATTGCCGCCAAGAAGCGGGTGTATATGACGACACCCTATTTCATTCCGGACGCGAGCATCATGATGGCACTCAAAACGGCCGTCATCTCCGGCGTGGATGTCCGCATCATCCTGCCCTACAAGGCGGACTCCCGTATTGTTCAATACGCTTCGCGCTCCTATTTGTTGGAGCTGATGCAGGCGGGGGTCCAGTTTTACCTGTACCGCAAAGGCTTCATGCACGCCAAGGTCATGCTCATCGATCACACGATGGCGACGGTGGGGACGGCGAATGTGGATATGAGAAGCTTCTTCAGCAATTTCGAACTGAATGCCGTCATGTTTAATCAAGATGTGATTGAACGGCTGGAGGCCGACTTCCTGATGGACCTTAAGGATTGCGACGAGCTGAAGCTATCCGAGTTTGAACAGAGATCCAGGCTGGAGAAAGGGAAGGAAGTGATCGCGCGGCTGCTCTCCCCTTTGTTCTGATTTAACGGAGTGTCGTGGGTACTACTACAACGGTATGCTATTGCAGCCGGGCTAGGATAGCGTCCAGATTCTGAAGAGGAACGCCTTCGATGAGATCGCCGTGCCGGCGCAGCCGGTCCATGACGGTATGCAAATTGAATTCACGCGGACTGGGACGCAGCTCGACCTCTTTCCATAACAGGGGAGTGGAGACCGAGGCGTCTTTTCTGGCGCGGGGCGTATAAGGTGCGGACAGCGTTTTGCCGTACCAGTGCTGGAGGTAATCGATGTAAATGTTATCGCCGCGATTCTTCTTGAACCGCTCGATGGTGAACAGCTTCGGGTACATCTTCACGGCATAGGACGCAATGAAATGACCGATCTTTCGCAGCTGCTCGAACGTGTAGCCGTGTTGGATCGGGATGTAAATTTGCACGCCGGTAGCTCCGGAGGTCTTGGCAATCGATTGGATGCGCAGGGAGTCCAGCACTTCACCGATGATATGCGCAGCTTCCATAATGCGCGGCTCTTCTTCCAAGCTGGGATCGATATCGATGATCCATTCCGCAGGCAGCGTCTCGCCGATCCGGTGGAAGGAAGGATGGAATTCCAGGCAGGCCAAATTGCCCAGCCACAGCAAGGTTGGCAAGGAGTCCAGGTGGACATAGTTGATCCCGTCGAGCGGCGCCAGCTTCACGAAGTCGGGAAGCGGATCAGGAGCGTTCTTCTGATAAAAGGATTTCTGATCGTACCCGTTCGGGAAACGGATGGTCGTCAAATGCCGGTTGCGGCAATAGCGCAGCAGGTAAGGGGAGAGCTCGGACAGCTTGGCGAGGTAATCCGCTTTGGTAATCCCGGCCTCCGGCCACAACAGCTTATTAGGGTTAGTGATCGACAGCTCATGTCCTTCCACGAGCAATGTTCCTTTGGTTGAAACGGCCATATGGATACGCCTCCGAACGTCATATTCGTTCAGTAGTATTCCCTGCCGGAGGGCGTCTCAAACTTTTTTCACAAAGCGGCAAACCGCCCGCTCGTTCCCTTCGTTACCTTAAGTAGAAAATGAAGGAGGCGTAGATAAATATGATCAATGTTAAAAAAGCACTCATCTCATCCCTGTTATTAGCGGGTATCGCAGCAGCTACAGCGGCATGGTCGGCCGCTGCGGCCGAACCGCTGAATGTGAAGTCCGAAGCGGATATTGCGGGCGATTTGGGCATTCTGCAAGGCGAAGGCAGCGGACTGACCGCGGAATACTTGAATAAGTCAACGACGAGACTGCAAGCGGCCGTGATGTCTCTCCGGTTGAAAGGGCTGGAAGCGGAGGCGCTGGCGTTCCAGGGTACTGCGAATTTCGCGGATGCCGGTACGGTCTCCAAGCAGAATCAAGCGGTTCTCGGTTATTTGAAAGCGCATCCTGATCTGGGCTGGCAAGGGACGGGGAGCGATGCCTTCGAACCGCTAGCTGCGATAACGGCTCAGCAGTACTATAAAGTATTGCTGGAATCGCTAGGTTACGCGCAGGGCACTGATTTCCAATATGCCGAGACCATTCCTTTCGCCGGTACTAAAGGGTTAACCCGGATCGCCGGTGTGAAGACGTTCAAGAACCTGCATATCGCGTCAGCCACGCTTGAAGCCTTGAAGGCGCAAGTGAAGGGATCGACCCGCACGTTGGCTGCGGATTTGAGCGGCAAGGGCAGGATCAGCGCCAGCAAGCTGAGCGAGCTGGATGATCCGGCGCTGGGGTTGAAGCAGAGCGATCAGCTGGGCAGCTTCTTGACGGATACCAAAGGCATGACCCTGTACTATTTTACGAAGGATGCTGCGGATGTGAATTCCTGCGTTGGAGCGTGCTTGAGCGCATGGCCGATCTTCAATGACAGCAGCTTTACCGTTCCGGCTGAATTCAGCGCCGCCGACTTCGGGAAGTTTACGCGTACCGACGGTAAGGATCAGCTTACATATAAGGGATGGCCGCTCTATTATTTTGCGAAGGATAAGCAGCCTGGAGACACGACGGGTGATAACGTCGGCAAAGTATGGTTCGTCATTAAGCCGGGGAACGGCGGGATTGCCATCGGCACGAAGCCGGATCTTGGCAACTATTTGACCGATGCGAACGGGATGACGCTGTATTATTACGATAAGGATACGAAGGGCGTGAGCAATTGTTCCGGCAAATGCCTGGAGAAATGGCCTGCCTTCTACTCGGATGCGATCTCCGCGCCGACCGGCGTCAATTCCGCTGATTTCGGCACGCTGACTCGAGCGGACGGCAGCTTGCAAACGACATACAAAGGCTTCCCGCTGTACTATTGGGTAGACGATAAGAAGATGGGCGACACGACTGGGCAGGACGTCGGTCATGTCTGGTATGTAGTTGATCCTGCGGCATTCAGCGGAACGAAAGCTTCGCAATAGTTCCTAACTTCGCTCCGGCGAGCTGGCACGTTCAGCTTCCGGGGCTTTGTTTTTCTATAAATCTATTGCCAATACATCCTCCGAGCGATATGGTAAACGTATAAACTTAATGACGACTCGGAGTGTGCCGAATATGCGTAATCGAACAGACGCGGAACTCATGAAGCTGGTTCTCGGTAAGCATCAGCCCGCTTTGGAAGAGCTTTATGATCGTTATGCGAAGCTTGTGTATTCATTCGCGCTGAAATCATTGAAGGAAGAACAGGCTGCCAGGGAAATCGTTCAGCTTGTGTTCACGCGTCTGTGGACGACGGAGAAAGGCTATGATCCCGGCAAGGGCGGGTTCGTCAACTGGATCATCACCGTTACGCGCAACATGACCATTGATTATTTGCGTAAAAAGCGCCGGCTCGAGCAAGTCGTTCGCTATGAGCCTAGGGAGTGGGAGCATGCACTTGTCTCCGATGACCCGGATCCGGATTCGGTCCTATCGCGCAAATGGATCGGGGAACAGATTCACGAGGCGTATGTGCATTTATCGGAAAGTCAGATTCAGTTGATCGATATGATGTATTGGCAGGGCTATTCACTGAGCGAAATCGCAACCCGCACGAACGAACCGGTCGGTACGATCAAGAGCAGGTTGCATCAATGTTTGAAAATACTTCGCAAGCATCTGACATCGTTGAGGGAGGGATGACGTCATGAAAGAACATGAAACCATAGACTGCGGTTACTTGGTCAACTATGTGACCGGCGACTGCACGGAGCTTGAGCGCGCGGCTTTCGAACGGCATCTGCGAACTTGCGTCAACTGCCGCGAAGAATGGAGCGAATTGCAGGCGGTCTGGCAGGCGCTGCCTTTCCAAATGGAAGAAGTGGATGTTCCGCCGGACTTGAAGCAGCAGGTGATGGATGCGATCGTGGCGCCGCACCCTAAGGCTGAGGCCGTCAAGGATGCAATCGTGCCGCCACGCCCTGAGGCTGAGGCGGTCAAGATGAAGAAGAAGCGTTCCAACAAGTGGATATATGGCTGGACGGCGGCGATTGTCGCAGGCTTAGCCGTCGGCATTTGGTGGAGCCAGGGGTCGAAGGATTCCGTGCTTTCGGCAAATCCGGGGCTCGGCAGTCCCGCTGAAATCAAGCATACTTATCAATTAAAGTCCGTTGAAAGCTCGATGCCAAGCGCTTCGGGTACGGCGTGGATTCTGCAGAACGGAGACGTACATAATGTCGTCATCAATTTGCAAGGTCTCAATGAAACGGAAGGAGAGTCCGCTTACCAGGTCTGGTTCAACCGGAACGGGAAGCGATATAATTGCGGAACCCTTCGCGTGGATGAGAAAGGAACGGGCGTACTCACGTACAGTATTCCGGTGAAAGGAAGCGACTTCCAGGTCGATTCCTTCGGCGTTACACTAGAACCGGATGCGAACGGGCAGCAGCCGCGCGGGAAGAAGATCTTGGGGACATCTTGAGATTGAAATAAGGAAGGAGCTGAGTCCGAGCAAGTGTTGTTTTCAATATTGATTTTCATAGCTGCCGGACTTGCCGAAATCGGCGGAGGATATTTGGTCTGGCTCTGGCTGCGGGAATCCAAGCCGTTATGGTATGGGATTGCGGGCAGCATCGTGCTCATCCTGTACGGTATCATCCCGACCTTGCAGACCTTCCCATCGTTCGGAAGGGTGTATGCAGCTTATGGCGGCGTATTCATCGTTCTGGCCGTGCTGTGGGGGTGGGTGGTCGACAAAAAAACACCCGACATTTACGACTGGACCGGTGCCGTCGTCTGTGTCATAGGTGTCTCAATCATGCTGTGGGCGCCAAGAAGCTGATGCTAATCCGCCGCGGGCTCCCGGTGCCGCTTCCAGCCCAGTATGCACATGCTTAGGGCGGCTCCGGCCAGACCGAGCCCCATATCCTTTTCTGAGTCGAAAGGGTCGCCCTGCATGCCTACATACTCTTGCCCCGCTTGTCCCGCAACGAGTGCCGCTATCATTTCAATGATTTCGAAGAGTGAACTGAAGCCAAAGACGATGGTCACGGGTAAGACGTAGGACCAGATCCCCTTTCGTACCGCCGTCACGCGGGTCAGCCACTCGCGGGCCGGATAGGTCCAGAACAGGCCGAACAAGAAATGCACGACTCTGTCGTAATAGCTTCTGTGCGTATGAAAAGTTCCCTTCAGCCATGCGTCAAACGGCGTGCCTTGGTACGTATAGTGTGCTCCATAGGCATGGAAGCAGAGGAACACGAAGATAAACCAATAGGAAATCATCGAGAATTGAAATCTTCGGTATGTGCATAGAAGAAGCGTCACGGCGGCGACGAGCAGCAGGTTCTCCATCAGCCACTGGATCCGGTTGGTCGGCGAGATCGCCAGGACGGCCCAGTACACGGCAAAAATAAAGAGCATGACTTGCAATTGCTTAACCATAAAGTCCACCTTTCTGCATGCAGCAATGAAAAACAAAGGAGCCGGTTTTCATAGTGTGGACATAAATGTAAACATCATGCGCCGCTCAGGCAATAATCTCCAACCACAGGGCTAATCCCAGCAGGGTGATCAGCAAAGTAGGGATCGTCAGCACGATGCCGATTCTGAAATACGTTCCCCAAGTGATTCTCACGCCTTTTTTGGCCAAAACATGGAGCCACAGCAGTGTCGCGAGAGATCCGATCGGCGTCATTTTCGGTCCCAGATCGGAGCCGATCACATTGGCATAGATGAGCGCTTCGCGTACGATGCCAGAGGTATCGGTGCCATGAATCGCCAGTGCACCGATCATTACGGTCGGCAAATTGTTCATCACCGAGGAAAGAACGGCGGCGAGGAAGCCCATCCCCAGCGAAGCGGCCCATAAGCCATGCTTCGAGATCACATCAATCAGTTCGCCGAGCGCAGCGGTTAAACCGGCATTTTTCAAACCGTAGACGACCACGTACATCCCGATCGAGAAGATGACGATCCCCCAGGGAGCGTCTTTGATGATTTGCTTCGCCTGAACGGCTTTGCTGGTGCGGGCCATCAGCATAAATACGAGGGCAGCGGAGCCGACGATGAAGGAGACGGGCGTATGGGTGAATCCGCTGGCCAAGTAAGAGGCGAGCAGGATGCCCAGGATGATCCACGATAACCGGAAAAGCCGCATGTCCTTGATGGCTGTAGCGGGTATTTTCAGATGAGTCCTATCGTAATCCCTTGGAATGTCTTTGCGGAAATACAGATACAGCACAAGTAAGCTCGCGCCTAGCGAGAAGAGACTTGTGACGAACATCCGGCTGGCATAGGTCGCGAAATCAATGCCGAAGAAATCGGCGGATACGATGTTAACCAGGTTGCTGACAACGAACGGAATGGACGTCGTATCGGCGATAAATCCGCTTGCCATGACGAAAGGCAGGACCATGCGGTCCGGAAATTTCAGCGCGCGAACCATGGCGAGCACGATCGGCGTTAAGATGAGCGCGGCACCGTCGTTGGCGAAGAAGGCGGAAACGGCCGCCCCGAGCACGATGACATAGATGAACATGCGTTTGCCGTCGCCTGCGGCCATACGCGCCATGTGGAGGGCCGCCCATTCAAAAAATCCGATGCTGTCGAGAACGAGCGAGATCAGGATGATCCCGACAAAGGCCAGCGTGGCGTTCCAGACGATGCCCGTCACCGTGACGACATCCTGCAGGGACACAACCTGGCACAGCAGTGCCAGCACGGCGCCGGCCGAGGCAGACCAGGCGATGTTAAGACCTCTAGGCTGCCAGATTACGAACGTAATCGTAAGAATAAAGATAAAGACGGCTAAATAGACCATATGTTCCTCCTAAGTGCAGTTCTTCAACATTTTCATAGTTCCCTCGCTATTTGTCAATGCTTGAATAGAGCGTACCTTTCGATCCGTTTCGTATGATAGAATGGAATATCATGATCTACAAGGAGCAGCGTATGTCACAAGAGCGATTACCCAAGGCGGTCTATGAGAAGTTAGCGTTATTTCGGTATCAACTCCGTAAATTTATACATTTCAGTGAGTCGGCGGCGCGGGCGAAAGGGCTTACTCCGCAGTATCATCAGCTGATGCTGGCGATCATGGGGTTCCCGGGACGCGATTACGCAACCCCGAAGGAGCTTGCAGAACGTCTGCGGATTACACCGCATGCCTGTGTGGAATTGATTAAGCGCTGCGAGCAGCTTGAGCTCGTATACCGCGTGCCTAACCCGGACGATGGGCGGAGCATCTTCATTCGGCTGTCGGAGTCCGGGATGCGCATTTTGGAGGATTTGTCGGAGATCCATATGAACGAGCTCAAAAGCATCGGATTTCTGGAGTTTCCGGATTACGAGGAAATGCGGGACGAGGAGCGGACGGAGGAGAGCTAAGGGTGAAGGTGACGTAGAGAAGCGAAGAGCGTAGAGCGTGGAGTGTAGGGCGTAAACCGTAAACCGTAAACCGTAAACCGTAAACCGTAAACCGTAAACCATAACGTTGACTCGAATCCATGTGGAGGCAGCGTGCTGGTCATAGAAATCGCCATTTACTTTGCTTTCAGGCAAGGTGAGTGGCGATTTTTTGATGGTGAGGCTGCGCAAAAAAGGACTTTGCGAGCCGTATCGTCATTACGCAACATCTAACGGACACCACGGCAGCTACTGGCGCGAAAAACGGCCCGATGCGATTCTAACGGACACAGGGGCGCCTATTTTGCCGATTTCGGCGCGAATTGGCGCTGAAACATGCAAGTAACGGCGCTGGTGTCCGT